>DOUO01000053.1 GCA_003520555.1 Oscillospiraceae bacterium | reverse complement strand
TTCCGCTTAACCGCAGCGGCAAGCAGCTCACGCGCAACTACTGTGCCTTCTGGAAAGAGGATAATTCAGGCTATTATGTCGAAGAATTTGCTGAAATGTTGAAGCAACAATTTAATACTAATACCTAATAAAAAGTAGCCAATCTTTGTGGTCTATTTTCCGCAATACTGCGTTGTCGTCCTTGCAAGGCGCCAGCCTTGCCGCGTCCTTCGCCTTGTCTCGCGAAAAATATCCTCGCAAAATATAAGTCTGCTTTCTATCAGGAATTAGTATTAAAGGTGCGTAAAAATCCCCCGTAATTGATTATTTAACAGCATAATACACCTTTTGAAGTAAAAAATCAATATATTAGTATGAAATTAATGGGGATTTTTTTGAAATATTCATTGATTTGCGACGTGTGTATGTTATAATAATATCATGGAAACACAATGCGCTTAATGTTTCGAAAGGAGATTTAGTATGCTTTTCGCGGAATATCCCAAATGCTCAACCTGTAAAAGAGCCAAAAAATGGCTTGATGAAAACGGACTGAAATATACCGACCGCAACATAAAGGAAGAAAACCCGAGCTTTGACGAACTGAAGCTTTGGTATGAAAAAAGCGGATTGCCGCTTAAAAAGTTTTTTAACACAAGCGGACAGCTTTATAAAAGCATGGGCTTAAAGGACAGGCTTAAGGATATGAGCGAGGACGAACAGCTCAGGCTGCTCGCGTCCGACGGAATGCTGGTAAAACGACCGGTAATTGTTGCGGACGGCACAGTGCTGACGGGCTTTAAGGAAGAAGCGTGGGCGCAAGCCTTAATCGGAAAATAACAGGGGTGATTTTAATGAAACGCAGCGAATACATTACATGGGACGAATACTTTATGGGCGTGGCGCTGCTTGCCGCCAAGCGCAGCAAGGACCCGAACACTCAGGTCGGCGCGTGCATTGTTGATAAAAACAACATAATTTTGTCAACCGGCTACAACGGCTTTCCCTACGGCTGCTCCGACGATGAATATTCATGGGAAAGAACCGGCGCGGACACAAAGTACAATTATGTTGTGCACGCCGAGCTTAACGCTATTTTAAACGCCCGGGGAAAGGATTTGCACGGAGCGCGGCTGTACGTGGACCTGTTTCCGTGCAACGAATGCGCCAAGGCAATTATTCAGGCGGGCATCGGCGAGGTTGTGTATCTTTATGACAAATACGCCGATTCTCCGCAGACCGTAGCTTCAAAACGCATGCTCGGCTCCGCGGGCGTCACGCTGACAAAATACGAACATCCGCACGACGAAATCGTGCTCGATTTCAGAAGATAATACTAATACCGGGTAAGTATTTTAAAACGGCGGCAGGTAAATCCTGCCGCCGCCTTTTTTAAAAATCCCAGTCCGGTATATAATCCTCGGTAGCCGAGGAAAGGTCTTGGGTATAGCCGTCAAGTCCGCTTAAAAACAGCTCGTGACGAACCTTTTCATATTCGCGTTTGGTAATTTTTCTGCCCAGCTTTTTGTCGTGTCTGACCTCGCCCCACGGCACATACTGACACATCAGGCTGAACATAACCTGATTTCCGTACAGCCGCCGCACAATATCAATAACTCCGATACTGTTGCGCGTGTGCGCCGGTAAAATCAGGTGGCGCACAATTACGCCCTTCTGCATAATTCCGTCATCGTCATATTCGGGAAGCCCGACCTGAAAAATCATTTCCTGAATTGCCGCCGAAGCGGTGTTGACGTAATCGGGCGCTTTTGAAAGCTCGACCGCAAGCCTGTCGTCGCTGTATTTAAAGTCGGGAAGGTAGACGTCGACAATGCCGTCAAGCATTTTAAGCGCGGCAGGCGAGGTATAACCGCTGCAGTTGTAAACAACGGGAAGCTTAGGACGGTAAATTTCCATGCTTTTTACCACCGCCGGCAAAAAGTGGTCGGCGGTCACCAAATTGATGTTGTGACAGCCGGCATCCTCAAGCATTTTGTAGCAGTCCGCAAGCTCCGCGGGCGTCAGAGTCGTGCCTTTGTTCAGGGTGGAAATTTCGTAGTTTTGGCAAAAAACGCATTTTAAGGTGCAGCCGGAAAAAAACACGGTTCCGCTTCCGCGCGTGCCGCTTATGCACGGTTCCTCGCCGAAATGCGGCGCAACCCTTGCAACCACCGGCAGCGTACCTAAACCGCAAAAGCCGTTTCCCGTGTGTTCGGTGCGAAAACCGCCGCATTTTCTCGGACATAAATTACAAATCATTTTATCACCGTTAAAAATATATTCAGCGGTTTAAGTATAACATATCCGACTGAATTTGAAAACACTTATATCTTAAAATCTGTCAGATAATCCTCTATAACGTCCTCAAAATGGCAAATATCAACCCTCAGCCCGTTCAGCAGCCCCACAGCCCTTTCGGCTTCGCCTATTGTTTCAAATACTCCCGGTATTGTCATAATTTCATTATTGTCCTGCCGCGCGCTTACCCCATAGCACGCGCTTCCGTGTTCATTTTCCTCGGTAATAACATACTCCGTCATAGTATCCTCATCAGTAAATGTTGATGTGTGAAGAAATTTCACATCTATAATAATTGTATCATATTGTATTGTCAAGTGAATATTTTGTAATTATGTCGAAACAACTTTGAAATCTTTTTATTTTTGCTTTTTATAACACATTTTACGGCGCTGCCAAACCGCCTTGCGCCGCGATTTGACTTGAACCGATTTTTTTACTTATACATATTAACTAAAAACGGAGAGCAAAATTTGTATGTAGCGGAAAATTATATTTCCGAATAAGAAATATAAACATCTGCAGATTTGATAAAATAAATATAACCATATTGGATAATTATATGGAATTTTACCCTGACTGAAAAACAGGGATTTTAGGAGTGATAAATGTGAAATTCAAAAAGACGTTATCACTGCTGCTTTCCGCTTTAATGGTAACCGGTTCCGCCGCCTTCGCAGCAAACGCGGCAACCGCTCCCGAAGCTACGGGCGCGTATTACAACCAGAATTACCTTGAAACACAGGCAAGCGCGGCGTATAACGAAACAGGCCTTGGCTCGACCTACAGTAAGGCTTCCACAACTTGGAAAACCTGGTCTCCCGACGCTACGTCGGTAAAGGTTAAGCTGTACAAAACGGGTACTGACGGTGAAGCAGGCGCAGGCTCCCTGGGCGAGCACAATATGACAAAAAACACCACAACAGGCGTTTGGTCACTTACTCTTACAGGCGACTACAAAAATGTTTACTACACCTATATCGTAACCGTTAACGGCAAGACAAATGAAACACAGGACGTTTACTCAAAAGCTACCGGCGCAAACGGCGCGCGTTCAATGGTAGTAGACCTTGACTCAACCGACCCCGACGGCTGGGGCAGCGACAAGCACGTGCTTTTCAACGGCGCTCAGGAAGCTGTTGTTTGGGAAGTACACGTTCGTGACTTTTCAATTTCCTCTACCTCCGGCGTAAGCGAGGACAACAAGGGTAAATACCTTGCGTTTGCCGAGGGCGGCACAACCCTAAGCGGCAAGGCGGGCGCTGTTTCAACAGCTGTTGACTACCTTGTTGAATCGGGCATCAACTGCGTTCAGATTATGCCTTCATACGACTTCGGTTCCGTTGACGAGGTAAAGGGCGCTTCATCAAGCAACCGTAACTGGGGTTACGATCCCGTTAACTACAACGTTCCCGAAGGCAGCTATTCTTCAAACGCCTTTGACGGCAACGTAAGAATTAAAGAGTTCAAGCAAATGGTTCAGGCTCTGCATGACAGAGGCATTTCCGTTGTAATGGACGTTGTTTACAACCACACCTATTCAACCGGCGGCTCTTGCTTTGAAATGACCGCTCCCGGTTACTATTTCAGAAAGACCTCCTCTACAGCATTCAGCAACGGTTCGGGCTGCGGCAACGAAACCGCTTCCGACAAGAAGATGTACAGAAAGTACATGATTGATTCCTGTAAATACTGGGCTGAAGAATATCACATCGACGGTTTCCGTTTTGACCTTATGGGCTTGCACGATGTTACCACAATGAACAACATCCGTTCGGCTCTTGACGGCGTTACCGCAAATATGTCCTCGGGCAAATCAGGCAAACAGATTCTGATGTACGGCGAGGCATGGACAGGCGGCACCACCCTTAACCCCGATTCCATCTACAGCTATCAGGGCACCGGACTTTCACGCCTTGATTCACGCGTAGGCGCGTTCGGCGACCGTTTCCGCGACGCGCTCAGAGGTAATAACGACCCCGGTATGTCATCCTTCAAAAAGGGTTATCTCCAGGGTGACGAAACAAAGTCAACAGACGTTGCCTCCGGCGTTCAGGGTAAGGTTTATTCGGCGGCAAGTCCGAAAGCTCCTTCCCAGGCTGTAGTTTACGGCGACTGCCACGATAACTACATACTGTGGGATCAGCTGACCAAGGCAAGCGGCTCAACCGCGTATGCCGGCACCAACATTACCACGCAGAACCAGGTGCGAATAGCAATGGCGCTGATTATGACCTCTCAGGGTATACCGTTTATGACGGCGGGTTCGGAGTTCGGACGTACCAAGAAGGGCGATCATAACAGCTATAACGCAAGCGACGAGGTTAACCAGATTGACTGGAACCGTATCAAGAGCCTTTCCGGTTTGGCTAACTTCTATAAAGGTATGCTCCAAATCAGGAAGAACTATTCTCCGCTTAAGGGAGCAAGCTTCAAGAATCCCAGCTTTACATCTTCTTTCGGATATGTAATCGGTTACACCTATACAAACAATACCTCCGGCGAATGGAACAAGCTGGCAGTGCTGGTTAACGCCAACGCAAGCTCTTCCTACACCATCAACTTAGGCAGCTCCAACTGGACAATAGTCGGTAACAACACCACCGCGGGCGTTAAGTCGCTTGGCACCGTAAGCGGTTCAAGCTACACTATTCCGGCAAGAAGCGTAGCTGTTTTGGTTGACAGCGCAAGCTTCAATAACTTAAAGCTCAACGAAAGCTTTGGTTCTCTTACAGTTAACCACGTTGACACAAAGGGCAACGTGCTTAAGACAAGCACATCAAAATACAGAGCAGGTAACACATTCCGTGCTCTGCCCGACACAACCCTCCTCTTTGACTACAACCTTTCAAAGACCGAAGGCGCAACAACAGGTGTTGTTGAAGCAAACGGCAAATACACCGTAACCTTCACATACGCCGACAGCGGCGTTCCCTCAGGTTATATTAACGTTAACTACGTTGACCAGAGCGGCAAGGCGCTTAAGGAAGCCGAAAAGACAAAGTATAAGCAAGGTCAGACCTACGGCTACACCGCTCCCGCGATTCAGGGTTATCAGCTTGATACCTCCAAGTTCCCCGCAAAGAGCGCAGGCGTATTCTCAGGCAACGACTTAACTCTTACCTTTGTTTACAAACCACTCTCAACCACCACTACAACAGTTCACTATTATAACTCTAACAACTGGTCAAACGTTGTCTGCTACGGTTATAATGACAACGGCGAAATCACCGGTAAGTGGGATACTTCACCCGTTATGACAAACGAAGGCTCAGGATGGCTTAAAACAACAATCAACAGCCCCAGCCTTTACGTAATGTTCCATCCCAAGACCGGCGTCGGTCAGGAGCCCGGCGAAAACCAGCCCGGTTATCCCGTAAGCGGCGAAGCATGGATTCAAAATCAGGTTGTTTCCAGCAACTGCACAATCGTTACAAGCCACATTGACCTCGCGACAGGTCAGAAGCTTGCCGATGACGTTACTCAGACCAAGAATAAGGCAAAGAGCACAGACACCTATACAACCTCGCCTCTGGCAGGTAAAACCGTTGCGGTTAATCCCGCAAACGCCAACGGTAACTGCGGCTCGGGCGTTATCAATGTAGTATATCTTTACGGCGAAGGCGGTTCGGATCCCACACAGCCAGTTACCAAGCCTACAGATCCTACACAGCCCGTAACCAAGCCTACAGATCCCACACAGCCCGTTACCAAGCCCACGAATCCCACACAGCCTGTAACAAAGCCCACGGATCCTGTAACAAATGTGCTTATCGGCGACGTTAACCTTGACGGCGTAATCAGCATTAAGGACGCAACTCTCCTGCAGAGAGTAATTGCGAAAACAGTCAGTCTTTCCGCTGTCGCAAAGGTTGCCGGTGACTGCAACGCCGACGGCATTATTGACATCAAGGACGCAACCCTTATTCAGAAGTATCTTGCAAGCTACAGCAACACAGGCAACGTAGGCAAGTATTCGGGCGGCGGCTCACCCACACAGCCCGTTACACAACCCGTTACACAGCAGCCTGTTACTCAGCCTGTTACTCAGCAGCCTGTAACGGAACCTGTTACGGAACCGTATACCGAGCCCTACACCGAGCCCTACACCGAGCCCGTTCCCGCGGACGTGGTAACTCTTAACGCGACCTTCCCCGAAACGGAAGGCGGAGCGGCAAACTGGTTTGCGTGGACATGGGACGACGGCGACGGAGAGTGGGTATCCGCTTCCGCTGACAGCACTGACGCGGCTCACATCTACTTCACCGGATTGAAGTCACATGTTATCTTCGTAAGAATGGATCCCACCGCGGCAGCTCCTTCGTGGGATTCCAAGTGGAATCAGACAGGAGACCTTACCACGGTTTCCGGCGGCACCTATACCATCACAGGTTGGGGCTCCGGCTGGGGCGCTGACCTCGAAGGCAACTGGGGCTAAATATTCCTGCCTGTAAAACCGAATAATTAAACCCTTGGCGGCTCAAAGCTCTGACAGAGTAATTTGAGCCGCCTTTTTTATATGTTGTATATAATGAAATCATTGTGAATAATTATATTATATTGCTTAAAAACAGAATATTTTTTGAAAATCGAGGAAAAATTGCGTATTTATATGCAATTTTTTCTGTTTTTCAGGGTATTAGTGAAAGGGTATTAAGCTCTTTATTAAGCGCAATTTTCCCTTTCAACGGAGGTGGATTTTATCAAAAAACTTACCGGCAGGCAGGAGGAATTTTGCCGGGGCTTCGTTTGCACGGGCGACCCGGCTTTTTCGGCAAAAAGGGCGGGGTATGAAAAAAACTCCGCGGCGGCGGCCGAAAAGCTTATGACAAATCCCGAGGTGCTCGCGGAAATTTCGCGCCTCACCAAGGAGCGTGAAAAGGTTTTCGCAAGCTTGGCTTCACTCGGTTATCAGCGGCTTGCGTTCGGCAATATTTCGGACGCGGTTTCACTGCTTTACCTTGAAAACCCAAGCGCCGAACAGCTTGAAAAAATGGATTTGTTTATGATTTCCGAAATCAAAAAACCAAAGGACGGTATGATTGAAATCAAGTTTTTCGACAGGCTTAAGGCTCTTGAAAAGCTCGAAAACACATCATCGTCCGGCGACGGCGTAAAGGATTTGTTTGACGCCATCGGTCAGGGCGCAAAGGCAGTGAGCGACATTGAGCAGTCTTAAAAGGTTTTCGCCGAAGCAGCTCAGGGTAATGACCTGGTGGCACAAAAGCTCGGCGGATTACTGCAGGGACGCCATTGTCTGCGACGGCGCGGTGCGCAGCGGAAAAACCTTCTGCATGTCCCTAAGCTACATAATCTGGAGTTTTTACGCCTTTGGCGGCGCGGATTTCGCGCTTTGCGGAAAAACAATAAGCTCGCTGAGGCGCAACATGGTTACTCCGGTCATTCCTCTGCTGAAATCCATCGGCTTTGAATGTGAGGACAGGGTAAGCAGAAATATCCTTACCGTAGGCTACCGCGGCGTTACAAACCGCTATTATCTTTTCGGCGGCAAGGACGAAGGCTCGGCGTCGCTTATTCAGGGCATGACGCTTTCGGGCGTGTTGTTTGACGAGGTCGCGCTTATGCCGCGTTCGTTTGTTGAACAGGCGCTTGCGCGCTGTTCGGTTTCGGGCTCGCGGTTTTGGTTTAACTGCAATCCCGAACATCCCGAACACTGGTTTTACAACGAATGGATAAAAAATCCGCGCGGCAAAAACGCGCTTCACCTGCACTTTACCATGGACGACAACCCTTCGTTAAGCGACAAGATTCGCCGCAGGTACGAACGGCTTTACACGGGCGTTTTTTACGAACGTTTTGTGCTGGGCAAATGGGTGGCGGTTTACGGCGCGGTTTATCCGTTTATGGCAGACGAAAAAATGTACTGTAAAATCCCCGGCGGCAGCTTTGACCGATTCATAATTTCGTGCGACTACGGCACGGTAAATCCAACCTCCGCAGGGCTTTGGGGCAGGCAAAACGGCGTTTGGTACAGGCTTGACGAATATTATTACGATTCGCGCGCTGCCGGAATTCAGCGCACGGACGAAGAGCATTACAACGCGCTTTGCTCTCTTGCCGGAGCGCGAAGGATAAGCCTGATTGTAGCGGACCCCTCGGCCGCAAGCTTCATCGAGCTTATCAAACGGCGCGGACGCTTTGCCGTAAAGCCCGCCGAAAACAGCGTTGTAAACGGAATCCGCAAGGTGTCGCAGGCGCTTAAGGACGGCAGCATAAAAATATGCGAAAACTGTCTTGACGCGCGGCGTGAGTTTTCGCTGTACAAATGGGACAGCGCGCGGCGCGAGGACGCGCCGGTCAAGGAAAACGACCACGCCATGGACGACATCCGGTATTTTGTCACAACGGCAATGGACGGCGGCAGAACGGCGTATGCCCTTGCCGCCGGAAGATAGGAGGAAAACTATGTTCGGAAGAAAAAAGCGTCCGCAAACGGTTAAGGCGGCGGTGCAAACCGTGCCGAAAATCCGTCAAAACGGCAGGCTGTATGATTTTTCAAACACCGTATATCAAAGCAAACTCGAACGCTCGCTTTACGACTCCATGAGGGAATCGGTGCCGATTATCGACGCGGCTATCGAAAAAATTATCAGACTTATCGGCGGCTTCACTGTAGAAACAACGGAAAGTGTATGCCAAAAAACAGCCGACGATTTTGTCAGAAATGTCCGCGCGAACGGAACTGAGCTCGGACTCGACGCCTTCGTTTTCGGTTATCTCAACAACCTTTTGACCTACGGCGAGGCTGTTGGAGAGATGATTCCCGACAGGCGCAAAAGCGGCGTGGCGGCGGTGTACAACGCAAGCCTTGACGACGTTGAAATCAGGTCAGGCAGCTCTCCGCTTGAACCTGTTGTGTGCGTCAATGAAGTTGACGGCGTTAAGCCGGTTGTAAATCAAAAGTTTGTAATCTGCTCGCTGCTTAACCAAAAGCCCGGCACCGTAAGGGGTAAATCCCTTATAAGCGGACTGCCGTTTGTAAGCGAAATTCTGCTCAAAATCTTCGGCTCCGTCAAAAACAACTGGGAACGTGCGGGCGACGTCAGGTTTGCCGTAACCTACACGCCTTCGGACAACGAGGTGTTCAGCGAGGAAAGCGCGCGTCAGATTGCGGACGAATGGAAAAAGGCAATACGCAGCGACAGCGTTTGCGACTTTGTTTCGGTTGGAAACGTCAGCATAAAGGCAATCGGCGCGGAATCTCAGATTCCCGACTGCGAGGTACCTCTCAGGGCGGTTTTGGAGCAAATTCTGAGCAAGCTGGGAATTCCGCCGTTTTTGCTCGGAATCTCCTGGTCAAGCACCGAGCGCATGAGCGAACAGCAGGCGGATATTCTTACAAGCGAGCTTGAATATTACCGCAGAGCGGTTGAGCCCGCAATAAGAAAAATCGTTGAAATGCACCTGCGGCTACGCGGCTTTGACAGCGGCGTCCGCGTTGTGTGGGACGACATCAACCTGCAGGATACCGTGGAGCTTTCACAGGCGCGGCTCAACAACGCCCGCGCCCTGCAAATTGAAAAGGAAGTTGGTTGGGAGGAAAAGGATGAAACATAACCGCATTGAAAAAAGCGCCGAGCTTTTGAACACACAAAACGCCGCCGGCGTCAGCGAAGAAGAGCTTGCGCTGATTAACACTTTCACGCGCAAGCCGCTTTCGGCGCAGGAGGTTTACACCTTTAACGTTACGCTGTGCGACAACGACGTTGACCGCGACGGCGAACGTTTTCCGGTTGAATCGCTTTTTGAGCTTGAAAAGCTGTTTGTGGGAAAAACAGGTATTTTTGACCACAACCCAACGGCAAAAAACCAAACCGCGCGAATTTACCGGTGCGGAGTAGAAGCTGTTGAGGGCAAAACCACCGCCACGGGCGACGATTATTTCAGGCTTAAGGCAAGCGCGTATATGCCGCGCTGTCCCGAAAACGAAAAGCTTATTCTTGACATCGACAGCGGTATCCTGCGCGAGGTCAGCGTCGGCTGCGCGGTTGAAAGCGTGAAATGCAGCATTTGCGGCGAAGAAATCGCGCTTTGTCCGCACACCAAGGGTGAAAGTTATTCCGGGAAGCTTTGCTGCGGCGAGCTTACTTCACCCTACGACGCTTACGAATTCAGTTTTGTCGCAGTACCTGCCCAAAAGGAAGCGGGAGTGATTAAAACGGCTTTAGGAAAGGAAGTCAGTATGGAAGGTATTTTGAAGAAACTCGGCGAAAACTGCCGGGTCAGCCTGAGCTCAGCCGAATGTGAAAAGCTTAAGGACTACATCAATTCCCTTAAGCAAAGCGCAAAGGACGGCGTATATTACCGCGACAGCCTCACAAGCGAGGTTTTGCGCCTTTCGGCGGCGGTAAATTCAGGCATTTCACGCGCTACAATGGAGGAGCTTACCAAGGCGATGTCCGTGGCTCAGCTCTGCGAATTTAAAAACGCGTACGAGAAGAAGCTTGACGAAAGCTTCAAGCCTGTTCCTCAGCTTTGCAAGGCAGGCAAAACATCCGTTTCAAACGGAAATTTTACAATTTAACGGAGGTATATTGATATGAATGTTAATTTCAACGGCGCGGGAGAAAACGTAGTAACCTTTATTGCCGATTCTTCGGTTACGGAAGCGGGAATCCCCGTCAAGGTTTCCGCCGACGGCACTGTTGCCAAATGCGCCGCCAACGACTTATTCTGCGGAATTTGCGTGGGCGTTCGCGAAGGCTACGCGGCGGTTCAGATTTCCGGCTACGCGGTTTTCGGCACAACTTCAAAGCTTGCCGCGGGCTATAAAAAGCTCGCGGCGGCGGCAAACGGTAAAATTGCCGTTAACGAAAACGGCAGAGAGCTTTTGGTGGTTAATTCAACCGCAACCGAAGCCGGAGTAATTCTTTAAGTATCGGAGGTAATAATATGGCTAATTTTGAGAATATTACTATTGAAAAGGGAATGTATCAGACAAAAGGCGGCGTTACCGCGGCTCTTGAGGCTCTTGACCCGTCCGAAAACTACGCCGGCACTCCGCTTGAGGGGCTTGACGCGTTCTCAAGACAGCTCAAACGCTTTGACATCAGGGTGAGCGGCAGGGGCAGCGACTGTGTGGAAAAGTTTTTCCAGACCTCAAGCTCTGCCGCGCTCTTCCCCGAATATGTCAGCAGAGCCGTGGCAAAGGGTATGGAACGCGCCGATATTCTCCAAAACCTTGTGGCTACGGTCACTGACATTGAGGGCATGGACTACAGAAGCATTGTTTCAAATCCTTCCGAGGACGACAAAAGCCTTAAGGTTGTTGCGGAGGGCGCGTTTATTCCGCAGACCTCTGTCAAGACAAGAGAAAACCTTGTTAAGCTTCACAAGCGCGGCAGAATGTTGGTGGCTTCCTACGAAGCTCTCCGCTTTCAGCGCCTTGATTTATTCACCGTAACCCTCAATCAAATCGGCGCGTACATCGCGCGCGCTCAGCTTAAGGACGCGATTGAAGTGCTGTTGAACGGCGACGGCAACAACAACGCCGCCGAAAACGTTTCCGTCGCTGCATCCGGAAGCATTGCCTATGATGATTTGGTGAAGCTTTGGGCGCAGATGACCCCTTACGAGCTTAACACAATTCTTGCGCCCACTGCGGAAATGCAGAAAATTTTGGCGCTTCCTCAAATGCAGGACGCGACCGCAGGTCTTGACTTCCAGGGCACGGGAAAAATGGTTACTCCGCTCGGCGCGGCGCTGCTTCACGCCCCGGAAATGACCTCGGGCAAAATTATAGGCCTTGACAAAAACTGCGCCCTTGAAATGGTGCAGGCAGGCGGCGTTGTTACCGACTACGACAAGCTCATTGACCGCCAGCTTGAACGTGCGGCAATTACCTGCACCGCGGGCTTTGCCAAAATCTTTACCGAAGCAGCTAAAACACTTTCATAAAAACGGAGGCGGCAGCGTGAACATTGCAAATGTAACCAAGCGTTTTGTCCTGTTAAGCGGAATTGACAAAAGCGAAGCGGTAAAATGGCGCACTTTGATTGACGACAGCTGCGCTTACATAGAAAACCGTTTGCTGGTTGAAAATCCCGACCGGGCTCAGCAAAGGCGCATTGAAGCTTTGTGCGCGGCATATGCTTATAAAACCTATTGTATGTGCAATGACACCGATATTTCCGCCTTTACAGCGGGCGAGGTTCACATCTCCTCGCCCGCCCGTCAGGACGGAAAGGCGCAAAAGCTTTGGAAAAGCCTGCTCAACGAGTCGGTTGATTTAATCCGCGGCGATGAATTTTTGTTTGGCAGGGTGATTTAGTGAGTATTTTTAATTCGGTCGGCGAGACCATCAAAAAATACGGCTCAAGGGTGACCATTGAGCAAAACGGAGATAAGGTAAGCACAAACGCTTTTGTTGAACCTCTGCGCTACCGCAGCAGGCTTTACATCGGCGGTCAAAAGCGCGTGCTGGGCAGAAGTATGAAGCGCAGTTACCTTTATATCGGAAATCCCGGCTACAGGCTTGTTGAAAACAAATCGGTAATTGAAACCCAAAGCGGCAGGTATATTGTAAAAAGAAGCGAGACTTATTATGTAAAAAGTTTCCCGGTTTATGAATGGGCAATACTTTTTCCGTACGGAGAAAGGGCGGAGGATGATTATGACTCAAATTAATTCGGCGGTAGATTCAATTATTATTCTTATAAAGAATATTGAGCCGTTTGACGGCGTGCGCTTTGTGCGCGAATACAACACCTCTCAAATTGAAACTCCCGTTTCATCTCCGCTTGCGGCGGTCAGAATTACAAGCGTCAACCTTTGTAAAAGCTACGTAGGAGGCTATGTTTCTCCGGCGCGGAAGGGCGATTATTACTGCGTGGAAGTTTCAATCTGCTTTTACGCTCCGTCGCACGAAAACGGAAGCGGCCTTTCGGAGCTTGCCTGCGCGGCAGTAAACGCGCTGAACAGCCTTGAGGACGGCGACATAAGCGAAATTTCCGCTTCCGCAATTGCCTTTGACGCCGACGCCGAAGCGGTTTACCGCACGGTAAGCTTCAAGCTGAGGCTTTTCATCGACGGAAGGGCGGTTGTGTGAATGAACGGTTTTGCAAAAGGAAAGGACGTTACGGTTTATCTGGACGGTATAATACTTGGCGGAGTAAGAGAAGTACAGTTTAACGTGAAATCAACGGTTTATAACATCGGCGAGTATCTGACCGACATACCCGCCGCAAAAATCCCCTCACGCTCGCACTGCGTAAAGCTTAAGCTTGAAAACGCGTATCTTGCGCCGTTTGACTGCATGGAAACGCTTGAGCTTTGTCAAAACGGCGAGCGTATTATTTTCAGCGGCTGCGCCGTAAGTGACATCTCCGCTTCAATTCCGCCGCGCGGCGAGGTTGTGAACACCGTGACGGTTGAAGCGGCGGAAAGGAGTATTATTCATGAATGAAGAATTTGACTGTGAAGCGTTAAGCTCACAGCTTGAACAGGAAAGTCTGCGCTACAGCAGAAATCTAAGTGAAGAAGAGGAGGCGCTTTGATTGAAGCTTGCAAAAATGAGGTTCAAGGGCGTTGCTTGGCTGCATAATCCGCGCGAGCTTAGCTTTGACTGCGAAAAATACATAAGCGAAAACGGCTCGCACACAGGCAGGTCGTATATACAAAGCACGGGCAGAAAAAACATGATAATCCGCGGCAAAGGCGAGCTTTTCGGAGACGACTGCCTTGAACAGTTCAGACGGCTTTTTGAGCTGTTCCGCGAAGGCGGAAGCGGTATTTTGAGCATTGCCGGGCTCAGCCCGGTTCACGCCGTTTTTGAAAGCCTTACAATTACTGCCCTGCCAAAGCCCGACCTGCTTGAATATGAATTTGTTTTCCGTGAGGTAATGGAGAAAAAACACTCGCTGTCACCGGTCAGCTACGTGCTCGGCGAGGGCGAGTGTTTGTGGGACGTGTCGTATATTTTCGGCGTGGCAATCGAGGATTTGCTCGAACTGAACCCAAGCTTCAAACGCCCCGACGAAGTAATCGCGGGCAAGGCGGTGAAGCTGTGCTGAGGTTTTACACATCGGACGCGCAGGGAAATAAGACAGAGCTGAAAAGTATTTTTTCCGCCGTAATTGACTGCGACGTCCTTGTGCCGGCGGACAGCCTTAAGCTTGAAATGAAATACAGCAAAAGCGTATTTGAAGAAGCGGCGCGAATTATTGCCGAGGACGGCGGAAAGATTGTGTTCAGCGGCGGAATTGACAGCATTACAAGCGAAAAACGCGGCGGGGCGGAGGTTATTTCAATCCGCGCCAGAAGCGCGGCGGCTCTCCTGCTTGACAACGAAGCGGAGCCGATGGATATAAACGCGCCGTCGGAGGAGTTTGTTTTCCGCCGCATTCTTTTTCCGTTCAATATTACTCCTGCCGACAGCGAGGGCAAAGCTCTTGACGGCAGGCTCAAAATTCACAAGGGTATGTCGGTTTGGCAGGCTCTTGAAGGCTTTTGCAGACAATTATACGGCTCAACGCCTAAAATCACCGCCGACGGAAAGGCGTATTTTAAGGGCTTGCCGGGCGGTGAAGCCGTCAGCTTCGGCGACGAAGGCGTAAAGTTTTTTTCAATCGCGGAAAAGCGCAGTCCTTACCGTCTTATTTCAAGGGTGAAATTAAAATCTTTTCCGGACGGCGGTTATATTTCCGTAATAGCGAATACAAATCCCGAAGCCGCGGCTGTTTCACGCGAACGCTTTGTTGACGTTTCAACCGGCTCAAGGTCGCTCGCGACGGCAATGAAAATGATTGAAAACAGCAACAGAAACAGCTATTCCGCCGTGCTTAAATGTCCCGGCTGTCTGCTTAAGCTTTTGGGCAGACGCGCGGAAATCGTCAGCGGCAAGGCTTACGCGCGCGGCGGCTTGCTTGTGCGCGGAGTAAGATATCACGAAAGCGGCAAGGGCGCGTTTTCAACAGTAACGCTTGAAAGGGAGTGGACATGATGTGGCTGATGAACTACATAACCAAAAACTCAATTGAAAAGCCCGGCGCTGTAAGCGGAAGCGTAAAAAAAGGCGCCGAAGGCACCTCTGTACTGGCTTCGGACGAACATAAAATGCTTTTGCAGTGCCTGCCGTACGGTGTGTACAGCGTACCGCCGAACGGCTGCAGCGCGGTTGTGCTTCCCGTCGGCGAAGGCGAGGTAACGCTTGGAGTCACCTCGGGCACGGCTGAAATCAACCAGGGCGAGCTTGCGCTTTACTCAAGCGGAGGCGCTTCAATAATCTTGAAAAACAACGGAGACGTTGTTATAAACGGAAGGGTGTTTGCGAGTGAATGACATAATGCTTGAAAACGGAGACATCAAGCGCGGAAACACGGGCTCCGCGGTTATCATAAGCGGAACAGACGCCGAGGTTCAGCGCGTTTTAATTTGCGCGTCGGCGGTTAAGGGCGGCTTTGTTTATGACAGAAGCCTTGGCTCCGATTATGAATTTGACATGGACGAGGCGCAGGCGGAGTCGGTTATTAACGAAGCGCTTGCGGGCTTTGAAAACACCTACGCGCGGGTGCTTGAAAGCGGAGACACGCTCAGGCTGGGTATTGAAACACCCGGCGGATTGGTTGAGAAAGAGGTGATTTTTTACGGAAAAGTATGAAGATATTTACAACCGCATGAAAACAAGCTATATCGCGCAAAGCGGATTTGAATTTGACGAGGCTTCGGATATTGCCATTCGCCTGAAAATTATGGCAGGTGAAATATTTAACGCCTACTCAACTTTCGAATGGCTCAAAAGGCAGATGTTTGCCCAAAGCGCCGAAGGAACGTTTTTGGATTACATAGCCTTGCAGCGCGGACTGACGCGCCGCGAGGCTGTAAAGGCAAAAGGCAGAATTACTTTTTACACGGAAGAGGAAAGACAGCATGAGATATTTATTCCGCAGGGTACCGTGGTTGTCACCCGCGGCAAAAACCCGCTCAGGTTTTACACCACCGAGGACGCCGTTATTCAGCCAAGGACGCTTTTGACGGTTGCGAAAGCCGAAGCCGAGCTTCCGGGCTTTGACGGCAATATCCTGGGCGGCGTCGCTTTTTCTCCCGTAAGCGTGCCTCCCGAGGTCAGCGCGATCGCAAGCTCAAGTCCTTTTATCGGCGGCACCGACGGGGAATCTGATGAAATGCTCAGGGAAAGAATTAAGGACAGCTTTATCTGCGTTCCCAACAGCATGAACAGGGAGTATTATATTCGCCTTGCCGAGAGCGTTGACGGCGTTTACAAGGCGGGCGTTGTGACTTACGCAAGGGGCGCCGGAACGCTGAACATATATGTTTGCGGAGAAAACGGTGAAGTAAACAGCGAGGTTATGGCGGAGGTAAAGCAGCTTGTCCGTGAAAAACGCGCGGTCAACGTTGACGCCGAGGTATATGACGCCGTTCCCGTAAGATATAATATGTATGTTGAAGTCCGTCCCAAGTCAGGCTTCTCCGAATCGGAAATAAAAACCATTTGCGAAACGGCGTTTAACCGTTACATTGACTCTGTTCCGATCGGCGGCAAGCTGAGGCTCAGCGAATTAGGTCAGCGCCTTATTGACACGGGCTGTATTACAGACTGCACGTTTGAGGCGGGCGTTGACGACTGCACCCTGCTTGGCACCCAGTATCTTGTCAGCGGCGACGTAGGAGTTGATGTTGTTTATGGATAGCTATCAGTCAATGACGGAAAAGTTGTATCCTCTCAGATTGTATGATATTGAGGGCGGCGAGGAAATAAACACCGAGCTCAGAGTGCTTGCAGACGAGGTTGACCTGCTTTTTGCGGCGCTGGACATAATGACGCGCGAATACTTTATCGCGACGGCTCAAAGCTGGGGCTTAAGCAACCGTGAAAGCTTCGCGGGCGCTGAAAAGCCCGGGCTTACGGTTGAGGAAAGACGGAATTTGCTTTTGTTAAGCGAACATGTTACCGGGTTTGACTGCACGCCCTCGGGATTTGAGGAATTTGTGCGCAGCTGCGGCGTAAGCGACTTTGAATTTACCGAAGCGTTTTCGCACTACAAGGTTGCTCTTTACGTGCATGACGAGCTTGACAGCGGAATGAAAAATACGCTCAAAACTCGCGTAAACGCTTATTATCAGGCAAACTGCCAGGCGGTTATACGTTATAACACCGAGGAGTAAAACAACAGCAATCGTTTTTACCGAACCCGTGCCGATAAGTGTTTTCCGTTTGGTAAAAATAATCGGTAAGGATATCCGGAATACAAAAAGGGGACAGACGTTTTATCTGTCCCCTGAGTATTAAGCTATGATAAAAAATTAAGCCTTGCCTACCGAACCGAAGAGCTCCATTTTCTCCTTAACGGTGTCCTTAATTGCCTGAGCGCCGGGAGCCAGAAGCTTTCTGGGGTCAAAGCCCTTGCCCTGAAGGTCCTTGCCTGCTTCAATATACTCTCTTGTAGCGGCGGCGAACGCCAGCTGACATTCGGTGTTAACGTTAATCTTTGAAACGCCGAGCTCAATAGCCTTTTTAATCATGTCGGCAGGAATACCTGTGCCGCCGTGAAGTACCAAAGGCATGTCGCCTGTAAGCTGCTGAATCGCGTCAAGAGTTTCAAAGCTGAGGCCTGCCCAGTTTTCGGGATACTTGCCGTGGATATTGCCGATACCGGCAGCAAGCATTGTTACGCCGAGGTCCGCAACCATTTTACATTCCTGAGGATCGGCACATTCGCCCGCGCCGATTACGCCGTCTTCCTCGCCGCCGATTGAACCAACCTCAGCCTCAATTGAAAGGCCGAGCTCGTTGCAGGTAGCGACAAGTTCCTTTGTCTTGGCAACGTTTTCGTCAATGGGATAATGTGAGCCGTCAAACATGATTGAGCTGAAGCCTGCCTCAATGCATGCCTTTGCGCCTTCGTATGTACCGTGGTCAAGGTGGAGCGCAACGGGAACCGTGATATTAAGATCCTCAAGCATAGCCGTAACCATGCCGACTACTGTTTTATAGCCGCACATATATTTTCCCGCGCCTTCGGAAACACCGAGGATAACGGGAGAATTAAGCTCCTGAGCCGTGAGAAGAATGGACTTTGTCCACTCAAGATTGTTGATGTTGAACTGGCCTACAGCGTAGTGGCCTGCCTTTGCCTTTGTAAGCATTTCTTTTGCGTTAACTAATGGCATAATCATCTTCCTTTTACATAAATTTCAGCATAGAAACGTCTTTCTTTGCTAAGTTATATATATTTTAACATAAACGCGAAAAAATATAAAGTACTTTGAGGAAAAAAACGGTTTTTTTATAAAAAATTCAGATAACTTTCACACAGTTTACTTATAACTCGGTTGCTTTTATTTGATTTTGGGTGTATACTATGAATGTCAAAAATAATCGGCGGGTACGCCCTGCCGTGAATTCAGGAGTATAGAATGGATAATCAATTTGAAAACGATTTTACCAACGCACAGCCCAGGCGCCCTTTTAATGAAAAGGAAGAACCTGTCGTTTCTCCGGAGCAAAATCCCGCTGCCGGATTTCAGCCGGAAAAACCGCTTATGCATAATCCCGAACCGGCAAATTTTGAACCGGTAAATCCCGTTCAGCCCGAGGCAGACCGTACTCAGGCCGCGCCTCAGCCTCAGCAGTGGCAGGCGCAGCAGTGGCAGCCTCAGCAGGCTCAGCCTCAGCAGAGCGGCTCAAATCAGGGCTTTAATCCCATTGAGCACACCGCTACTTATTCCGGCAACCGCTTTATTGACAGGCAGTATCAGCCCAATCAAGCGCCGAATAACGGTTATCCGCCGTACCAAAATCCCAACGCTGATTTCAACAACCGTCCGCCGTATCCGCCACAGTCTCCTTCTCAGGGCTACGGATATCGGCAGCAAAACGAGCTGTCTAATAATATGTACGGCGGAGCGCAGCAAGCCCCCGCGCCGAAGAACAAGACCAATAAAGGTCTGGTGTTCGTAATTATTACGCTCAGCGTTTTGCTTGCGGCAAGCATCGGCGGCATCATATTCTTTATGTTCAGCAGAGGCGGCGACGCCGGTACAAGAAGCGGAAACAGAAACAGCACAATTGACTTTTCGCTTCCGAACGGCTTTGACTACACAATACCGCAGTCGGAAACAACTCCCCAAAGCGAGCATAAGGAGTCCGATTACAGCGATAAAACCGACAAAAATTATAAAGGTCTTTCGCTTTCGCCCCTGCCCTCCGACAAGGACAGCAGCAAGTATAATTCCGAATACGCCTACGCTCAGGTTTCCGAATCCGTAGTCGGCATTGAATGTTTCCTCGATGATGAAACAAAGGCGGTTTCTCAGGGCAGCGGCACAATTATCTCCGCGGACGGTTTTATTGTGACAAACGCTCACGTTATCGGCAACAGCAAAACAATGTATTCCATCAAGGTAATTGATTCCGCGGGAAAAAGCTATAAGGCAGGCGTTGTGGGCTTTGATACGCGCACAGACCTTGCGGTTTTAAAGCTTGACGGAGCAAGCAATCTTAAGGCGGCTCAGTTCGGCGACTCCGAAACCTTAAAGGTAGGCGAAAGCATTTTTATCGTAGGCAATCCCGGCGGCATTGAGTTCAAAAACACCCTCACAAAGGGCATTGTCTCGGCGCTCAACCGTGACGCTTCATCAAAAAGCATCGTGAAATTTATCCAGACCGACGCGGCAATCAATCCCGGAAACTCCGGCGGTCCCGCCGTTAACGTCTACGGTCAGGTTATAGGCATTGCCTCCGCGAAAATCGTTGATGAAAAATACGAAGGCATGGCGTTCTGCATACCTTCGGCCACAGCGAAAACAATTGTTGACAATTTAATTAAAAACGGCTACATTGAGGGCAGAGTTAAAATCGGCATAAGCGGCTATGCCGTATCTTCAGCCGAGGCGGCTCAGTACGGTGTTCCTGCCGGAATTATGGCAGACACCGTTACGCCCGACGGACCCTGCGCGAAAGCCGGAGTTAAGAAGGGCGAAATTATTACCGCCTTTGAGGATAAAAGCATTTCAAGCTTCGCCGAAATTTATAATATACTTGAAAATTACAAGGACGGCGACAAGGTAAAAATCAAGGTTTACAACACCGAAGAAAAAAATGAACGCGAGGTAGAAATTACTTTGCAGGCGGATAAATAAGCCGCGTTAAAAATCAAATAATAAGGTCGGGTTAACAAATTCGCTTAAAATTTTTAATCCTGCCCGTCAGGTTGAGGAGGCTTTAAACGCCTCCTCGTGCTTTGATATGCTGTTTGAGGTTTTTCGTTCGTCAGTATTCCCGAAAACCTCAGATTTTATGCGGATTATTAAGATTTTGTTAACTTTCGAATATTTCTCGAACGGAAAAATGAGTGTTTTTTATTTCTTTTTGGGAAAAAATAACAAAGATTTACAGCCATTGTTAATATTAAAAATAAATGTAACAGGTTTTTAATTATTTGAGTACAGTTTTGCCAAAATTCGGTTACAATTTTAATATTGCGTTGACTTTACTACAAGATTGTAGTATCATTTTCTATAGAAGAATTGTAGCGTTACACAGACGTAACCACAATCTGTAGTGTGTTTTAATAAAAATGTAATATATTTTGTGGTTTGCCGCAATTTGCGGCAATTCAATTGTATGTTGCATGTCCCATAAATGTATGCGTAAAAATAATCAATGCGTATTGGAGTGTATACAAATTGGAAAAATTTGTAGTAACGGGCGGCAAGCCCCTGTTTGGCGAGGTAAATATCAGCGGCGCGAAAAACGCGGCTGTGGCAATTATTCCCGCCGTTATTCTCTGCGACGAACCCTGCCAGATTGAAAATATACCGAACATCAGCGACGTAACACTTATCAGCAAGATTTTGGAGCAGATGGGCGCGAAGGTCAGAAAAATCAACAAAAGCGCGTTGTATATCGATCCCACCCACATCAGAACCTGCTCGGCGGTTACAGAGCTTGTTCGCGGTATGCGCGCTTCCTACTATCTTTTGGGCGCTTTGCTCGGCAAATACGGCAACGCGAAGGTTGCGCTTCCGGGCGGCTGTAACTTCGGCGTTCGTCCCATTGACCAGCACTTGAAGGGCTTTGAGGCTCTGGGAGCCGAAACCCGTCTTGTTGACGGCGCGATTATTGAAGCTACCTGTGACGAAGAGCTTGAGGGAAGCCATATTTACCTGGACGTTGTTTCCGTCGGCGCTACCATGAACATCATGCTTGCGGCTTGCAGAGCCAAGGGCTTAACCATTATTGAAAACGCCGCCAAGGAACCCCATATTGTTGACCTTGCAAACTTCCTCAACTCAATGGGCGCGGATATCCGCGGCGCGGGTACAGACGTAATTAAAATCAGAGGCGTGTCTTACATGCACGGCGTAACATATTCAATTATTCCCGACCAAATTGAAGCGGGAACATATATGTGCGCGGCAGCCGCGACACGCGGATGTATTACCATTAAAAATATTACGCCCAAGCACCTTGAATCAATTTCCGCCAAGTTCCGTGAAATGGGCGCTAAGATTACGGAATACGACGAGGCTCTGACAATTGACGCTACGGTTAAGCCGCTTAAGCGCTGTAACATCAAGACTATGCCTCACCCCGGTTTTCCGACCGACTGTCAGCCTCAGTTTACCGCGTTGCTTATGAGCGTTCCGGGTACAAGCATTGTTAATGAAAATGTTTGGGATAACCGTTACCAGTATATCAGCGAGCTCATCAGAATGGGCGCTCATATTTCGGTTGAGGGCAGACTTGCGATTATCGAGGGCGGCACACCGCTTACCGCGGCTCCCGTCAAAGCAACCGACCTTCGCGCGGGCGCGGCTATGATTATCGCGGCTCTTGAAATCAAGGGCACAACCGAAATTTCAAGTATCCAGTTCATTGAAAGAGGCTACGAGGACGTGGTTGAAAAGTTCAGGTCACTCGGAGCGGATATCAAAAAGGTTTACTACACCGGAGATATTCAGGAAGAACTCAGAGCATAATTTAAATTTTGAATTTTAAGGACAGTCATAACGGCTGTCCTTTTTGTCTTGTAAAACCCGTGAAAATGTGGTATTATACATTCGTATAAGGATGGGGTGATTAATTGGCTAAGGCAGTGCCGCTGTTCAGCGGAAGTAAAGGAAACAGCTATTTTATCGGCAGCGCGGGCGAAGGCGTGCTTATTGACGCGGGCCGCAGCTGCAAACAAATTGAACTCGCGATGGAAGCCAACGGCGTTTCAATGCTCAGCGTGGGCGCGGTTTTTATAACTCATGAGCATATTGACCACTGCTCGGCGCTGAGGGTGCTCGTGAAAAAATACAACCTGCCGGTTTACGCAAGCCGCGGTACAATGAACGCGCTGATAAACAGCGCAAAGCTTGAGCCCGGCGCGGATTTGCATATAATTGAGGACGAAGCGGCAATCGGAAACATGCTTGTAGAAAGAATAAATACCCCTCACGACGCCGCGGAAAGCTGCTGCTACAGGGTAATTTCTCCCGACGGCAAGCGCGCGCTTGTCGCCACAGATATGGGATATATGACGCCCGGCGTAAGGAAAGCCGCGGCAAACAGCGATTTTGCCGTGATTGAATCAAATCACGACGTTGAAATGCTTAAAACAGGGCCCTATCCGTATGTGCTGAAAAAACGCATACTTTCCGACAGGGGACATCTTTCAAACGAAGCGTGCGCCTCAGAGCTTTGCGAACTGGTAAGAAGCGGAACGCTGCGCCTGATGCTCGGGCATTTAAGCGAGCAAAACAACACGCCCGAAATCGCCTTAAGAACCTCGGCGGCGGAGCTTACGCGCGCGG
The DNA here is from genome assembly GCA_003520555.1 of Oscillospiraceae bacterium. Lineage (GTDB taxonomy): Bacteria > Bacillota > Clostridia > Oscillospirales > Acutalibacteraceae > Ruminococcoides. The sequence goes on along the minus strand of DOUO01000053.1, from coordinate 279 downwards.
GAATGAAGCTGAATACTGATTTTACCCTTGACGTCGCGCCCGGAAATCCGACAGTGAAGAGTGTGATTTTTTAATGCTGAAAATTAATATAGTCTGCGTCGGAAAGGTAAAAGAAAAATACTTTGCCGACGCAATCGCCGAATATTCAAAAAGACTGACGGCGTTTTGCAAGCTTCAGATAATTGAGCTGAACGAAGAAAGAATAATGAATAATAATCCCAATCCTTCGCAAATCGAGCAGGTGCTTGAAGCCGAAGGCAGGCGGATTTCGCAAAAGCT
>DOUO01000170.1:4429-4706 GCA_003520555.1 Oscillospiraceae bacterium | reverse complement strand
AGCAGCATGCGCTCGCCGGCTTCCTTTTCGTCGCGGCTCACAACGTCGCGCTTGATTGAAACGCAAACCTCAATTATGCCCTCAATGTCGTCCCAGGCGTTTTCGTTTTCAAGCCGCTCAAAAAACATCCTGTCCTTAATGCAGCCGTATTTAATTACCTCGCCCATGCCGTCGGTTTTAAAAGCTTTAGGCAGGGTGTTAAGCGTTTCGGGGTCAATCAGCACCGCAAGCGGCTGGTGAAACGCGCCCACAAGGTTTTTTCCCTGAGGCAGGTCAA
>DOUO01000170.1:0-4365 GCA_003520555.1 Oscillospiraceae bacterium | reverse complement strand
GCCCGTTTTGCCGCCGACCGACGAATCCACCTGCGCCAAAAGCGAGGTGGGAACCTGAATAAAGTCTATGCCGCGCAGCCAACTTGCCGCCGCGAAGCCTGCCATGTCGCCGCAAACTCCTCCTCCCAAGGCTACGATTATGTCCTTGCGCGTTATGCCGAAGTTTGCAAGGGTGTTGTAAATTTGAGAAATCGTGCCGAGGTGCTTGCTTTTTTCGCCTGCCTCAAAAACATGCGCAGTGGTTTTGAAGCCCGCGCCTTCAAGCGATTTTACCGCGCGGTCAAGGTAAAGCTTTGCGACGTTTGTATCGCTTACAACGCAAACCCTGTCCGCCCCCGACAGCCTTGCGGCGTAAGCTCCGAGGCTGTCAAGTATTCCTTTTTCAATAAATATATCGTACGGCTTGCCCGTACCGACGTGTATTTTTTTCATACTGTTACCTGATTTGCAATTATTCGCCGAGCATTTCCTTGACCTTGTGTCCCTGCTCAAGCAGATTTTCAAGCTTTTGTCTGTCGTTTTGCTTTACCGCGTCGGCAATTTTCCTTATGTTTTCCGCAAAGATGTCAAGCTCCTCGGTCAACGGCTCGCGGTTTTCCAAAAACAGCTCGCTCCAAAGCCGCGAGTTAATGTTTGCCACGCGTGAAACGTCGCGGTAGCTTCCTGCCGAAAAGCCCTTGTGGTTAGGGCAGCTGGGACTCATTACATACGCGCACGCCAGCACATGCGGAAGCTGTGAGGTAAAGGCAATCATTCTGTCGTGCTCCTCGGGCGTGCTCAGCTTTATCTGACCGAAGCCGATTGACCTCGCAAGCTCCGCCAGCGCTTCAACATGCCTGTCGTCAGCTCCGCAGGGCGTAATTATAAAGCTTGCGCCCTCGTAAAGCTGTGCTTCGCTTGCCTCAAAACCGTTTTTTTCCTTGCCCGCCATCGGGTGGCTGCCGACAAACACAAAGCCGTGCTTTTGGCTGAGCTCCTTCAGCTGAGGGCAAATTGCGCTTTTTATGCCCGAAGAATCGGTGACAATCGCGCCTTTTTTTATTTTTGAACCGTTTTCCCTGATGTAGTCAACGCAAGCCTGCGGATACATGCACAGGAAAACAACGTCGGCTTTTCCAAGGCTTTGCGCGTCGCCGATTTCGTCAACGGCGCCCTGAGCAAGCGCTTCCCGCGCAACCCCGGGCGTTCGGTTTATGCCGATAACGTGGTGTTTGGTATGCTTTTTTAACGCCTTGCAAAAGCTTCCGCCGATAATACCCAGACCGATAATTGCAATGTTCATTTTTGTTCCTTCTTACAGTGACGATTTTAGTTTGAATACACGCTTTGCCACTTTGTCAAACTGAGCCGGAGTAAGCGACTGAGCGCCGTCCGACCATGCGTGCGGAGGGTCGTTGTGAACCTCAATAATCAGCCCGTCCGCGCCTGCCGCTACCGCTGCCATGGCAAGCGGCTCAACCAGCCGGCTTTTGCCCGAAGCGTGGCTCGGGTCAACAATGACCGGAAGGTGGGAAAGCTCCTTTATAATCGGAATCGCGCTTATGTCAAGCGTGTTTCTTGTGTAGTTTTCGTATGTTCTTATGCCGCGCTCGCACAGCATAACCTTTTCGTTGCCGCCTGCCATAATGTATTCCGCGCTCATCAGCCATTCCTCAATTGTCGCTGAAAGTCCGCGCTTAAGCAGAATCGGCTTGTCGATTTTGCCGAGCTCCTTCAAAAGCTCAAAATTTTGCATGTTTCGGGCTCCGACCTGAATCACGTCAACGTTTTCAAACATGTCTATGTGTGAAACGCGCATGATTTCGGTGACAATCGGCAGTCCGGTTTCCTTTCTTGCCGCCTTAAGCAAATCAAGTCCTTCCGCTTTAAGCCCCTGAAATGCGTAGGGCGAGGTTCGCGGCTTAAAAGCGCCGCCCCTGAGCAGCGTTGCCCCCGAGGTCTGAACGCTTTTTGCGATACCCGTGATTTGCTCCTCGCTTTCAACCGAGCACGGACCTGCCATAATGTGCAGGCTTCCGTCGCCTACGGAAACGCTGTCGGTTATCTTAATCACCGTGTTTTCGGGATGAAACTTGCGGTTCGCCTTTTTGTACGGCTCCTGAACGCGCTTGACGCTTTCGACAATTTCCTGAGCGTCAATATACTCGATGTCAACCTTGGTTGTGTCGCCGATTAATCCCAAAACGGTGGAATGAACACCGTCCCAACGGTTAACCCCGACGTTGTAATCGCTTTGAAGGCGGTCTGTAAATTTTAAAATTTCCTCCGCCGCGATTTGCGGTTTTAAAACTATAATCATAAAAATACCCCCTAAGTATAGTTTGATTATAATTTTAGCACTTTAAAGCGATACGGTCAATATTCATCTTTGCCTTAATGTTTATTTAAGTCTTACCGCCTCAATTACGGCATAGGCTGTTTTCAGCGGCGTGCTTTGCCCTTCGACAATAATGTCCGCCGCGTCGCGGTACACGGGCAGGCGCCTGTTGTAAAGCTCCTCCATAACCCTGTCCCTGTCGGGACGCTGCAAAAGCGGACGGCGGGTGTCGTTCTTAAGCCGCTGCTTAATCACGTCAAGCTTAACGTCCAGAAAAACAATCTTGTCCTTTCCCTTAAAGGCTTCAACATTGCGCTTAAATGTAAACGCTCCGCCGCCCGAGGCGATTATCAAATTGTTCATGTCCGAAAGCTCAACGCAAACCTCGTGCTCAATATCCCTGAAGCCCTGCTCGCCGAGCTTTTCAAAGATTTCGGAAACCGTCATGCCCTGACGGCTTTCGATGTAGGCGTCCATGTCAATGAACCTTCTGCCTGTTTTTCTGGCAAGATTTTTCCCCACGGTGGACTTTCCGCAGCCCATAAATCCGCATAAAACGACGTTGTTCATAATAACAGCCACAGCCTTTCCGCCCACAAACAGAAATTTAAAATCTTTAACAGCCTTATAGTGGGCGTATAAAGCGGCAATTACAGTCATCGCCCGTCGCCCCGAAGGGACAAACCGAGCGGACAATATAATACTGATAGTGTGATTTTTGACACTATCCCTCTTATCTTGAGGCAAGCTCCTTTGCCGCGTCAAGGCAAAGCGCGTCTATGTCCTCTTTGGCGAAAACCGAACCGTCCCAGTGCTCGTGTGAAACAACCGCCTGCCAGACAAGCATACTCATTCCGCCCTCGGCAACCGCGCCGTTTGCGCGCGCGCGTTTAACAAGCACGGTTTCAAGCGGATTGTAAACCGCGTCAAAAACGCTTTTGCAGCGGCCTATGGCGCAGTTGTGAATCGGCTGCCCGTCAACGTTCGGATACATGCCAATGGGCGTTGCGTTTATCAGCACGTCCACCGTGCCGATAATCTGGTCAATAAGCCCGAAGCTTACCTTTGCGCCGGGAATTTTCTTTGTTATGTCAAGGCACAAAAGCCCTGCCGCGCCAACGTCCGCGCGCCTTACCGCAAACTCAAACTCAAGCCCTCTGAGCGCGATTTCATACGCCATTGTGCGCGCTACTCCGCCGCAGCCCAAAATCATAATTCTGCCTTCAAGCTTAATTCCTGCCGCCTCAATTGCCTTGATAAAGCCGTCGGGGTCGGTGGTGAAGCCCTTTGACAGGCCGCCGCGGTTAAAAACCGTGTTTACGCTGCCGTACATTTCCGCCTTGCCGTCAATTTCGTCAAGGAAGGGAATGATGCTTTGCTTGTGCGGAATAGTGATATTGTAGCCGTCAAGCTTTTTCAGGGTGTTTTCGTATTCCGCGGCAAGGTTTTCGGGCGCGATGTCAAGCACGCCGTAGTCCGCGTCAACTCCCGAAAGCTCAAAAAGACGCTTGTGAATGAACGGTGACATGGTGTGGCCTATGGGATGACCTATCACCGCGTAGTGTTTTTTACTCATAAAATTACCCCCTGATGATATTTTTTGCACTGTAAGTTTTGCATTTCCGCTATTCATTTCTGCATAAATACGAATTATTTATGCAAAATCTGGATTTTTTTAAAAATTTTCAAATTAGATATTGACAAAGCGGTAAAATAACAATAATATTGAAGTGTAACAAACTAAGGGTTTGTTTTCAACCATTGTAGCATAAAACCAGTGCTTTTGTCTATATCTTAGATAGGGTACAAAATATTTAGGGAGGAATTATAATGGTATTAGAGAAAGTTAAGGCAATTCTTGCCGAGCAGTTTGACGTTGAACAGGATAAAATTAATGCTGATACAGACCTTCAGGAAGACCTCGGCGCCGATTCACTTGACGTTGTTGACCTTCTTATGTCAATCGAGGATGAGTTTGAGGTTGAGGTTCCCGACGAGGAAATCGAAAACATCAAGACCGTGGGCGCGCTTGTTGCTTACATCGAGGA
>DOUO01000023.1 GCA_003520555.1 Oscillospiraceae bacterium | reverse complement strand
GAGAAGAACGGGCCTTTTTCGTTGCCTTCGGCAGTGTGATTGAACACGACGTCCAAAATAACCTCAATGCCGTTGGTCTTAAGGTCGCGGATAAGCTGTTTAAGCTCCGTGCCCTCGCGGTGGTGGCGGTGGTCGGACTCGTAGCTTGTGTTCGGCGCGAAGAAGCAAACCGTATTGTAGCCCCAGTAATCGTAAAGCTTTTCGCCCTCATAATAACGGTATGCGCCGTTTTCGTCAAATTCAAAAATCGGCATAAGCTCTACGGCGTTAACTCCGAGCTCCTTAAGGTAAGGAATTTTTTCTCTGAGTCCCGCAAAGGTTCCGCGGTTTTTAACTCCCGAGGATTCATCCTGGGTAAAGCCGCGAACATGAAGCTCGTAAATAATAAGCTCCTCAAGCGGTATTGACGGGGTTTTAAAGTTTCCCCAATCGTAGTCGTTAAAAACTACACGCGCCTTGTAAACGCATTGATCAAGCTGAGGTTTGCCCCAACTGCTTTGACCTGTTACCGCCTTAGCGAACGGATCGAGAATGTACATACGTTTGTCAAACAGCAATCCTCTTTTGGGGTCGTTCGGACCGTCAAACGAATAAGCGTATTCAAATTTTTCAACCTCAAGGCCGAAAACTATCATTGAATACTTGCTGCCTATTTTGTACGAATCGGGAAACGGAATCTGAACCTTAGGCCTGCGCGCGCCCGGCTTAAAAAGCAGCAGCGTGCATGAGGTTGCGTAAACCGATGTAACAGTAAAGCAAACGCCGCCGCGCACGGGATTTGCGCCGTCCATATCGTAATGGCCGGGGCGGACGTTGAAGCCGTTTATATTATCAGTTGGTGTAAGGTCTCTAAGCATTGTATCTCCTCTTTGCTTTATATGATACTCAAACATATGTAATTGTATCACTTTTAATGCTATTTTTCAACAAAAAAAGGCATATTTTTTTCGGAAAATATTGCGTTAACCAATTATGACAGATTTGTCAAAAAATTAAAAATATTATATAAAAAATGCTAATTGTGCTTAAGGTTTTTATATGCTATAATAATCATAATATTATAAAGGATAATTGTGTCCGCTTATTCGCGAATAATTACGAAAGGAAGTAAAGCTATGATTGTAAAGGACATTATCAATATACTCGAGGGTGAAGTAATTTGTGAGGGCGATTTGAACCAGGAAATCAAAACCGCCTGCGGTTCCGACATGATGAGCGACGTTTTGGCGTTTGTTAAGGATCAATCGGTGCTGCTTACAGGTCTTGTTAACCCGCAGGTTGTGCGCACTGCCGAAATGATGGACATGGCGTGCATTGTTTTTGTGCGCGGAAAAGACCCGGATCAAAGCATTATAAGCCTTGCGGAAAGCCGCGGAATTACCCTGATGAAAACCCGCTACAGAATGTTCACCGCCTGCGGTCTTTTGTATTCAAACGGTCTGTCGGGGGGAACTAAGGTATGAGCAACGCAATACATCTTCATTATGAGGTTTCCGGCGAGGATTTTACACGTGCCGGCGAAGCAAGCGGCCTTGTAAAAAAACGCCTTAAATCTCTCGGCTTCAACAGCGACGCGATAAGACGCGTTGCCATTGCAATGTACGAAGCGGAAATCAACATGGTTATTCATGCCGACGGCGGATACTGCGACGTCGATATTTATCCCGATAAAATTGAAATTCTGCTTGCCGACCACGGCCCCGGAATCGCCGATGTTGACAAGGCAATGCAGGAGGGCTTTTCAACAGCGCCCGACAACGTGCGCAACCTTGGCTTCGGCGCCGGCATGGGTTTGCCGAACATAAAAAAATATACCGACGATATGAGAATAGAAACCACTCTCGGCGTAGGTACAAACCTGTATTTAACCGTTAAGGTAAAGTAAAATCGCAAATTTAAAGGAGCAGACATGAGTAAATACTTTCACTCGGTTGAGCTTGAAGCCGACTTGTGCTGCGGCTGCACCAACTGCCTTAAGCGCTGCCCCACGGAAGCAATCCGTGTGCACGGCGGCAAGGCAAAAATCCTTTCCGAACGGTGCATTGACTGCGGCGAGTGCATAAGGATTTGCCCTCACCACGCAAAAAAGGCACACAGTACAACCTTTGAAGAAATAAATAAATATAAATATAAGGTAGCAATTCCGGCGCCGGCGTTGTTTGGTCAGTTCAACAGACTTGACAACATTGATATAGTGCTGACCGGACTCAGGAAAATCGGATTTGACAGCGTTTTTGAGGTTTCAAGGGGAGCGGAGCTTGTCAGCGAAGCAACAAGAAAGCTCATAAAGGAAAACAAGCTTAAAAAGCCCATAATCAGCTCGGCGTGTCCGGCTGTTGTACGGCTTATAAAAATCCGTTTTCCCGAACTTTGCAAAAACGTAATGCCGCTTAAAGCCCCCATGGAGGTCAGCGCGAAAATCGCGCGGGCGGAGGCAAAGGAGGCGACCGGACTTTCCGACGAAGAAATCGGCGTATTCTTCATTACGCCGTGCCCCGCAAAGGTTACGGAGGTTCATTCGCCAAACTATTCGGAAAAATCCGCCGTAAGCGGCGCTATAGCAATTTCAAAAATATATCCCGAGCTTACGCACGCAATGGATCATTTAACCGAGGTTGAGTCTATTGCTCATTCAGGGCTGATGGGTATCGGCTGGGCAACCTCGGGCGGTGAAGCGGCGGCGATGCTCGGCGACAAGTACCTTGCCGCGGACGGAATTGAAAATGTAATCCGAGTGCTTGAGGAGCTTGAGGACGACCATATTCGTGACGTTGAGTTTATTGAGCTCAACGCGTGTTCCGGCGGCTGCGTCGGCGGAGTACTCACGGTTGAAAATCCTTATGTAGCTCAGGCAAGGATACATAATTTAAGAAAATATATGCCTGTTTCCATGAATCATCTCAAGGAAAGGCAGCTTGATATGATGATGTGGGAAAATGAGCTTGAATACGACGCCGATATATTCAGACTTGACGAGGATATTGTCAAAGCAATGAGTATGATGAGCGAAATGGAGGAAATCCTTGCCGGACTGCCCGGACTTGACTGCGGTTCGTGCGGAGCTCCCACATGCCGCGCGATGGCGGAGGATATGGTAAGGGGAAAGGCAAAGGAAAGCGATTGTATTCACCGGCTTAAAGCCAAAATTCAAAATGTATACGATCAGCTGAAAAATACAATATAAGGAAGTGACCCCCATGACGGTACAGGAATTCGCGGAAAAATTAGATTTAAAAATACTCACAGGCGACGAGCTTGACCGTGAAATCAACGATTGCTACATCGGCGACCTTTTAAGCTGGGTTATGGGCAGAGCGCCTGCCGACAGCGCCTGGCTTACGGTTATGGGCAACATAAACTCAATCGCGGTGGCAACTCTTGCCGATGTAAGCTGTATTGTTTTGGTTGAAAACGCTCCGCTTGATGAAAACGCAAGACAAAAGGCTGAAATCCACGGTGTAAACATCCTTTCTACCGAGGAAAACAGTTATAACGTAGCAAAAAAGCTGAGCGCACTGATTTGATGCCATGAAATATTTTTATGATTTGCACCTTCATTCCTGTTTGTCGCCCTGCGGTGACATGGATATGACTCCGAACAATATCACAGGTATGGCAAGCCTTTTGGGACTCAACGTAATAGCGCTGACCGACCACAATACTTGCCTTAACTGCGAAGCAACAATCGCGGCAGGCAGGAAAAACGGCGTGCTGGTTATCCCGGGCATGGAGCTTACAACCAGCGAGGATATTCACGCGGTTTGCCTTTTTCCTACGCTTGAACGCGCACTTGATTGGAGCAGCTACGTTGACTCGAACAGAATCAAGGTAAAAAACAAGCCCGATATCTACGGCAGACAGGTAATTATGAACGAGCTTGACGAGGAAACGGGGGAGATTGAACACCTGCTTCTGCCCGCTACCTTTATAAGCATTATGGACGCTTACAAAAAGGCAAAAGAGTTCGGCGGAATCTGCTACCCCGCGCATATTGACCGCGACAGCCTTTCTATTTTATCGGTTCTTGGTGAAATAGACCCGTACTGCGGTTTTGTTACCGCCGAGCTTGCCGATAAATCCAAGCTTGAAGTCCTGAAAAATCAGCACCCTATTTTAAATCAGCTGAATATTGTCACAAGCTCGGACGCGCATTATCTGGAAAACATGCGCGACGCGGAAAACACTCTTGAATTGGAGGAGCTTACCGCGGAAAACGTAATTAAGGCGCTTGATACGCCGCTTGAATAATTAGAAAATTCCCTAAAAACATTAAAAACAAAAATTCGGCAATATCACCATATAATAAATAATTCAGTGAGCAAACGCAAAATCAGCCGTGAAATGACAGATTTTGCTTAATCAAACAAATAATTGCCATTTTTTGCCTAATTCGGTCAAAATTATGTCGGATTTTAACATTAAAAAGGTAAATATCTTATAGACTTTATAACAAGAATGTGTTATAATATACCTTGATATTTGTGCGATAGAGCTATACCTTTTTATGTACAATTGACAAAATACGCCATTTTTATTTTATTTGTGCAGGATTAGACAAAAAGCACAAAACTTATTCAGGGAGGAAAAACGATGCAAAAGAAAATCAGCACAATTCCCTTTGCGGGAACGCCTGAGCAGGAAGCAAAGCTCAAGGAAGCTATTGCGCGCAACATTGACGATCCGGGCGCGGTAATGCCTGTTTTACAGGAAGCGCAGGAAATCTACGGCTATCTTCCGATTGAGGTTCAGAAGATGGTTGCGGACGGTCTTAATGTTCCGCTCGAGGAGGTTTACGGAGTATCAACCTTCTATTCTCAGTTTGCGCTCTCGCCCAAAGGCAAGTACAACATCTCCGTATGTCTCGGTACAGCCTGCTACGTAAAGGGATCCGGGGACATTCTCAACAAGCTCAGCGAAAAGTTAGGAATTGATGCCGAAGAGTGCACGCCCGACGGTAAATTTTCGCTTACAGCCTGCCGCTGCATCGGCGCTTGCGGACTTGCGCCCGTCATCACCGTTAACGAAGACGTTTACGGCAGACTTACCGTTGATGATGTTGACGACATTCTTAAGAAATATCAGGACTGATGCGTGAGCTGTCTTTAAACGTTATGGATGTTGCCCAAAACTCGGTGCGAGCCGAGGCTTCTTTGGTAACTATAACCGTAACGGAAAGCAATAAAAATGATTTGCTTTCAATTTCAATCGAGGACGACGGCTGCGGTATGACCGAAGAACAGGTCAGTCAGGTAATCGATCCGTTTTTTACCACAAGAACCACGCGTAAGGTTGGCTTGGGAGTTCCGCTTTTCAAGCTTTCCGCCGAACAAACCGGCGGCAGCTTTGAAATTAAGTCTCAGGTCGGAAAGGGAACGCGCACCACGGCAAATTATGTCAAAAGTCATGTTGACATGACGCCGCTCGGAGACATTAACTCAACCGTTTCCATATTAATAAGGTGTAATCCTGACATTGACTTTGTGTTTACCCACTCAACCGACAACGGTTCTTTTACGCTTGATACGCGTGAGCTCAGAGAGGTGCTTCAGGGCGTCAGCCTTGACACACCGGACGTAATCGAATGGATTACACAATACTTAGAAGAACAAACTCAAATTATATACGGAGGTGCAGAATTATGAAATCTTTAGCCGAATTAAAGGCTATCAGAGACAAGGCTAAGGCTAACCTTGATCTCAGAAAGGAAAACCCGAATGCTGCCCGTGTGTTGGTTGGTATGGCAACATGCGGTATTGCCGCGGGCGCAAGACCGGTTCTTAACGCTTTTACCGAGGAAATCGCAAAGCGCGGTCTTACAGACAGTATTACAGTTACACAGACAGGCTGCATCGGCATTTGCCAGTACGAGCCTGTAGTTGAGGTTGAAATTCCCGGCGAGGAAAAAGTAACCTACGTAAAGATGACACCCGAAAAGGTTGCAAAGGTAGTAAACGATCACCTTGTTAACAAAAACGTGGTAACCGAATATACAATAGGCGGTTATACCAAATAAGGAGGGCAATAATGTATCGTTCTAATGTACTTGTTTGCGGCGGTACCGGTTGTACCTCTTCAAACAGCGCGGCGATAATTGAGGCTATGGAGGCTGAAATCGCCAAAAAGGGACTTGCAGACGAGGTTAAGGTTATCAGAACCGGCTGCTTCGGACTTTGCGCATTAGGTCCCAT
>DOUO01000166.1 GCA_003520555.1 Oscillospiraceae bacterium | reverse complement strand
TGGGATTTTGTAAAGGAGCAGAAGGCTAAGGGGCTTGTAAAGTATTTCGGCTTTTCATACCACGCCGGTCCCGAATTGCTTGACCGAATACTTACTGAGCATCCGGAGGTTGATTTCATTCAGCTTCAAATCAATTATGCCGACTGGGAAAACCCGTCTGTCGCCTCACGCGCTAATTACGAGGTCGCCCGCAGGCACGGTAAGTCAATTACGGTAATGGAGCCTGTCAAGGGCGGCGCGCTCGCAAAGCCTCCCAAGCCCATCCGCAAGCTGTTTGACGATTACAATCCCGGTATGTCCTACGCTTCATGGGCAATCAGGTTTGTCGCCTCGCTTGACGGCATAATAACCGTTTTGTCGGGAATGTCAAATATTGCTCAGATGCAGGACAACATTTCCTATATGAAGGATTTTAAGCCCTTGAACGATGATGAACAAAGGATAATTCAGGAAGCTCAGCGTATTCTGGGACATTATTCAACAATCCCCTGCACAGCCTGCCGCTACTGCGTTCCGGGCTGCCCGAAGCAAATAAAAATCCCCGATGTTTTCGCGGCGATGAATAAACAGCTCGGCAGCGGTCAGGTAAAAGAAGCGCGTGAAGCCTACGCTCAGGCAACCGAAGGCGGTTTTCTTGCTTCAACCTGCGTATCCTGCGGACAATGCGAGGGAGTATGCACGCAAAATTTGAAAATAACAGACTATCTTAAGCAGGCAGCTGAGATGTTTGAAGATTAATTTTATTATAATACAGGAGGAAAAATATGGCTTGTTTTTTAGTTCCGGTGGCAGAGGCGGTTGTAGTTACCGTTGCCGCAAAAATTGCAGAGAAAAAGGAAAAAACTTCCGGCGTTCAATCTAATGCGGAAAGCGAAGCGGCGGTAAAGCTTCCTTTTTCAAGAAAGCTCAAGTGGCTCCGCAATATGCTGTGGGGAGGTTCTGCTTTACTTGCGTTTGAGCATGTTTGGCACGGCGAAGTGGTACCGTATTTTCCGTTCTTAACCGCCGCGCAAAATCCCGCGGACTTTGCGGAAATGCTGTACGAAATGTCAACGGTAGGTACATCAATGGCCGGACTTGTAACGCTTGTGTGGCTCGGCATGGTTGCCGTAACAACCGTCGCGGAGAAAAGGGCGCAAAAAGAACTGCCCTCAAAAGGTTAAACGGAGGGTATTATGACGCTTTTAATTTCGGTTTTTGCCGCTGTAATATGCACGGTTATTTGGTACGCAAAATCTCCCGGCAATAAAATGATGATTGGTACGCTTTGCCTTATTTACTGGGGAGCTTCGATAATGTGGACGGTTGACGCTGTCTTTGAATACGCAAAGCTCGGCGCGGAGTATTTTACCCCAAAGCCCGAGGAAATGCTTAACGACCTTTTTCTTGGATTGTCCGTAACGGCACTGGGACTTATAATCTGGCTGGTGGTTCTGCTTATTAAGGATCCGAGGGGAGTAGTAAAAAATACTCTGTTTAAAAAATCATAAACCTGCGGAGTGCTTATGAAAACAGAAGTAAAACTAATTCTTGAATCTGTACGCGACGGCAAAATGACGGTTGACGACGCGCTTTTGCGGCTAAAAACAGCGCCTTTTGAGGACATTGAATACGCAAAGCCCGACATGCACCGCGCTGTCCGCCAGGGAGTGCCGGAGGTTATTTACGGAGAGGGCAAGACTTGCGGGCAAATTGAAGGAATTTTAGACGCGTTGCGCCGTAACGGACAGGAACGCGTGCTTGTTACGCGGCTGTCGGCGGAATTTGCCTCAAGGCTTCCCGTAAAATATTATCCCGAAGCACGTCTTGGAATTTCGGGGGATATGCCGAAGCCCGACGGCTTAGGCCGCATTGTTGTCGCAACCGGCGGCACAAGCGACATTCCTGTTGCCGAGGAAGCGGCTGTTACGGCGGAGTTTTTGGGTAACAGCGTTACAAGGCTGTATGACGTGGGAGTTTCGGGCTTGCACCGTTTGCTCTCAAATATGGAAGAGTTGATGAACGCGAGTGTAATAATCGCAATAGCCGGAATGGAAGGCGCGCTTGCAAGCGTGATCGGCGGCGTTGCCGACTGTCCCGTTATTGCCGTTCCCACCTCCGTCGGTTACGGCGCTTCATTCGGCGGACTGTCGGCATTGCTTTCAATGCTGAACTCCTGCGCAAGCGGTGTTTCGGTTGTCAACATAGACAACGGTTTCGGCGCCGGTTATCTTGCAGGAATGATAAATCATATGGAGGCTAAAAATGAGAACTCTGTATCTTGACTGCTCAATGGGCGCGGCAGGGGATATGCTTACCTCGGCTCTGCTTGAACTTTTGCCAAATCCGCAAGAATTTACGGAAAAACTGAATTCTCTTGGAATACCTCATGTAAAATACATTGCTGAGAAATCTGTAAAGTGCGGTATAACCGGCACTCATGTGACCGTGCTTGTTGACGGTGAGGAAGAATCGGAGCATATGCATGAGCATCATCATGAGCATCATCACGAGCATAATCATAATCATGAACACAGTCATGAACACGGACACCGTCACAGCACAATGGCTGACATCGAGCATATTGTGCGCGGACATACAAATATTCCGGAAAGTATCCGTGATGATATTTTAAGCGTATACAACCTGATTGCGCAGGCGGAAAGCCATGCGCACGGCAAACCCGTTACGGATATTCATTTTCACGAGGTCGGCACAATGGACGCCGTTGCCGACGTAGCGGCGGTCTGCATGCTGATAAATGAGCTCAATCCCGATGAAATTGTCGCTTCACCGGTGTGCGTGGGCTGCGGCACGGTTAAGTGCGCTCACGGAATTTTACCCGTTCCGGCTCCCGCCACGGCGTATATTTTGCAGGGAGTTCCCGCCTACGGCGGCAATATTCGTTCCGAGCTTTGCACGCCTACCGGCGCGGCGCTGCTGAAGCATTTTGTGAACCGCTTTTCGGAAATGCCGCTGATGAAAATATCGGCAATAGGTTACGGAATGGGTAAGAAGGATTTTGAAGCCGCAAACTGCTTACGCGCAATGCTCGGCGAATCAAACGGTAATCAAAACGGAATAGTTGAGCTTTCCTTCAATGTTGACGATATGACAGGCGAAGCGGCGGCATACGCGGCCGAAAAACTGTTTGAAGGGGGAGCGCTTGAAGTATTTACCTTGCCTGCCGGTATGAAAAAGGGACGCCCCGGCATATTATTTAAAATAATTTGCAGGCAGCAAGACAAACAAAATATAATTACCCTGATGTTTAAGCACACTTCAACAATCGGCGTGCGTGAAACCCCTGTGAACCGTTATGTGCTTGACAGAAAAATCGAAACCGTAAATACGCCCTACGGTAAAATCCGCCGCAAGCGCTCGACCGGTTACGGTGTAACAAGGGTTAAAATCGAGCATGAAGATTTGGCTCGTATTGCCGCCGAACAGGGAATAAGCTTAAGCGAAGCAAGAAAATTGCTCGGTGAATATGAAAAGTAATATGGACGAACTTGATATAAAATGGGAAAATCTGCTTTTGTCAATCAGACAGATGAAGCGCGTGGCCGTTGCGTTTTCAGCGGGCGTTGACTCTACACTGCTGTTAGAAGCGTCGCGGGAAGCTCTCGGCAACAACGTGCTTGCTATTACAGGCAGGCTTGCCGCGTTTCCGCTAAGCGAAGCGGATGAAGCGGAGCGGTTTTGCCGTTTGTCGGGAATAAAACAAGTGTCGGCAGAGGTTGACCAGCTTGCGATTCCTCACTTTGCGGATAATCCGCCCGACCGTTGTTATATCTGCAAAAAAGCGCTGTTTACCGAGTTTATAAACACAGCGCGCGAAAACGGATTTAGCATTCTGCTTGAAGGCTCAAACGCTGATGATGTAAACGATTACCGCCCCGGTATGCGCGCTGTTGCCGAGCTGGGAGTAAAAAGCCCTTTAAAAACCTTTGGGTTTACAAAGCAGGAAATAAGGAAGATGTCAAAAAGGCTTGGCTTGCCGACGCACAACAAACCCTCGCTTGCCTGCCTCGCAACTCGTTTCCCGTACGGCGAGCGAATTACCTCGGAAAAGCTTGCGGCGGTTGACAACGCCGAACGTTTTTTAAGAGGGTTGGGTTTCGGTCAGGCGCGTGTGCGCTGCCACGGCAATCTGGCTCGTATTGAGGTTGAACAAAACCTGATAACCGAAATAACACGCCCCGAAATACGCCGAAAAATTTATCGGCTGTTTGAAAGCCTCGGTTTTTTGTATACCTCCGTCGACCTTAACGGCTATCAAACCGGCAGCATGAACAAACAGCTTAATCTAAAATAATTACGAACCGATATTTCGCTCCGCTCAGTTGAATATATGCGCGGGCGCAGTCGGAAAAACCGATACAACCGGAGTTGAATTTATGACATATGAAAATAAAATCAGCATAATAAAGGAAAAAATAAAAAACGCCGACGCTGTAATTATCGGAGCGGGCGCAGGTCTTTCAACAGCGGCGGGTTTTGTGTACTCCGGAGAGCGTTTTGACAGAAATTTTTCGGATTTCGGAAAGAAGTACGGCTTTAAGGATATGTATACAGGCGGCTTTGTAATGATGCGTTACAGTCCCGAAGAATTTTGGGCATACTGGAGCAGAAATATTTATGTCAACCGCTATTCAGATCCTCCTAAGGATACCTACAAAAAGCTTCTGAAGCTTGTTAAGAACAAGGATTACTTTGTGCTGACGACAAACGTAGACCATTGTTTTCAAAAGGCAGGCTTTGATAAGCGTCGTCTGTTCTACACTCAGGGTGATTACGGACTTTTCCAGTGCTCGGTGCCGTGTCATGACAAGACCTACGATAACCTGCAGACGGTTAAAGAAATGCTGAGCCGTCAAAAGAATATGAAAATTCCTTCGGAGCTTGTCCCTCAATGTCCGGTATGCGGCAAACCCATGACCTTGAATCTGCGCAGTGACGATACCTTTGTGCAGGACGAGGGCTGGTACAAAGCCTCCGAACGCTACAGCGACTTTTTGCGCCGTCACGAAGGACTGAACGTGGTATTCCTTGAAATCGGAGTAGGGTATAATACCCCCGGCATAATCAAAATACCGTTTATGGAAATGACGGCGAAAAATCCAAACGCCGTTTACATATGTCTTAATTATGACGATGATTTTGTTCCCGACGTAATCAGGGAGCGCTCGGTTTCGCTTAAGGGCGACGCCGATAAACTGCTATCCGATATAATAAATTAATAAACAAGCCGCCGTGGAAAAACCATGGCGGCGTTTAGCTTTGTACGGTTATTTAAATAACCCGTGCTTGTCGTAATATTCTTTTTCGGAAAAATCATCCTTCTCATCAAGGTTGAATTCACTGCTCTTAAACATACCTGAACCCAAACGGTAACCGGTATTGTTAGCTCTTACAGCGCTGACTCCGATGATGATAGCGATTACTATAAATATAAATATTAGCCAACCCATAAATTATTCACTCCTTTTGCCGTAATTATAGCATCAGTGAGTAAAAAGTAAAGAAAGCGTTGCTTGCGCGGCTTATTTCGGCTCTTTAAAAACAAAAAAGGAGCCGAAAGGGCTCCTTG
>DOUO01000174.1 GCA_003520555.1 Oscillospiraceae bacterium | reverse complement strand
CGCGACGTGCCCTACATTTTGGCAAAATACGGCATTGCCGCGGTGTGCATGCACACAAATTTGGATTTGTCGGAGGAATTCGGCGTTAACCTCTGCCTCGCAAGGGCGGTGGGCATTGAAAATCCCGTGAAGTCGCAAAAGGGCGAGTGCATGATGTTCGGAAAGCTTGCAAAGCCCTTAAGCGCGCGTGAGTTTGCCTTGTTTGTTAAGGACGCGCTTGACTGCGGCGGTTTGCGCTACACCGACTGCGGAAAGCGGATTGAAACCGTTGCCGTTGCCTGCGGAGCCGGCGGAAGCGACGTTTTTGCCGCCGCGGAGGAAGGCGCGCAGGCGCTTGTTACCGGAGAAATCAAGCACCACGAAATTAACGCCGCCGACGCGCTGGGCGTTTCGGTTGTTGACGCGGGGCATTTTAAAAGTGAAGATATTGTAATTTTGCCGCTTGTAAAACGGCTGAGCGGAGAATTTTCGGAAATAACCTTTACAAAATCGAAAACTTACCGGGATAATATGAAATATATTTAAAATAATATTGCATAAATTGTAACAAAATGGTATAATGATGTGTAATGTATTGAAATCAAACACAACATATTGAGGTTTTAATGAGAATCAGAAAGAAAAAATGGGCTGAGCCCGAGCTGAGCGTCTGCGACTTTTATGTTAAAAATCCCGAGGAGTTCGCAGGCAGATGGAGCCGGGCGTTCAAAAAGGAACAGCCGCTTTATTTGGAGATAGGCTGCGGCAAGGGCGGCTTTGCCGGACAGTTCGCGCTGAAATATCCCGAACGCAACATCATTGCCCTTGACATCAAGGTTGATATGCTGGGCGTGGGCAGGCGCACGATTGTTAAGCTTTTTGAGGAAAGCGGCAGGACTCAGGACGAAATCGACAACATTTTGCTGGTCAAATACAACGTTGAACAGCTTGATAAAATTATCACAAAGGACGACAGGATTGAAACCCTGTTCATCAACTTTTGCAATCCGTGGCCTCGCAAGAAGCACAAAAAGCGCAGGCTGACTTATTACAAGAAGCTTGAAATGTACAAAAGCTTTTTGCAGCCCGAGGCGGAAATCCGCTTTAAAACCGACGACGACGAGCTTTTTGACGAAAGCATTGAATATTTTGAGCAGAGCGGTTATGAGATAACCTTCCTGACGCGCGACCTGCACCAAAGCGGCGTGACGGACAACATCATGACCGAGCACGAAAAGATGTTTTCGGACGAAGGCCTTAAAATAAAGTATTTGACGGCGCGGGTTAAGCAATAACCCCGACCTAAAAATAAGCTCAGCTTATAAAAGGAGGTGCGCAGTATTGCCAAACGCCTTTATAATTAAATTGACCGCGGCGCTTGCGGCTTGCGCGCTTTTGCTCGGCGGCTGCAGGTTTTCGGGCTTTGCGGAAAGCGATATGCTGAGGCCTCCGCGCACCACCGGCGACGAAGCCGAAATCGAGAACCTTATCTCGTCCGCCGCTCCGGGCGGCTACACGTTGAAATACCCGAAAAGCGGCACCCACCGCAGCGCGATTGTGACTGAGGATTTGGACGGTGACGAAAACGACGAGGCAATTGCCTTCTTCCGCGAAAAGGGCAGCGTTACGGGCGTTCACATGCTTGTAATGCACAAGGACGGCGACAGCTGGAAGGTTTCAGCCGATTTTGAAACCGAAACCGCCGATGTTGACAGCATTGAATTCGCGAACCTTGACGGCAAAAACGGAAAGCAGATTTTGGTGGGCTACGCGACGCTTACGCCGAACGTAAACTTCCTTTCGTGCTACAGCTACCGCAACGGCGAAACTGACGTTATTCAGACAGGCAGCCCGAACTACTCGGCGTTTTACTGCGGAAGCCTTGACAACAGCGGCAAAAGCAAGGTTATTACCCTGACGATTTTTTCGCCCGAAAACGAAGCGAAGGCAACAATGCTTGAATATGACAGGGAAAAAAACCGCGTTTTCTCAAAATCTTCCGTTTCGATGGATCCGAACGTGGTAAAGTTTAAAAACGTAATGTTTTCCGACCTGAGCGAAAACGTAAAGGGAATTGTTGTTGACGGCTCGAGCGCGTCGGATGAAACAACAACCCAGGTTATATACTTCAATAAACAGCTTGACGTGCTGAGAAATCCGCTGAACGCCGAAAAAACCGGAAATCAGACCAAGCGCTCAAGCTCGGTGATTTCGGCGGACACGGACAACGACATGTATGTTGAAATACCGACGGTGTCGCAGCTTCCCGACGTGAGCGACCACGAAAAGGACATTCCGGCGGAGGCGGTTACGTGGAACAAGTTTGACACCAACACCGAAAAGCTTGTGCCGAAGCGCGAGGTAGCGGTAAACTACGGCTACGGCTACTCAATCAGGCTTAACGACGGCTGGCCAAAGGGCGGCTACACCGCGCTGAACAGCAGCGACGGCAAGGTCATGACCTTTTACCGGGTTGACAAGGGCAAAACCGGCGGCAGGCTTTTTGAAATTAAGGTATTTGATATTAAGGACTGGGACAGGGCAAACAGCAACGAGGACTACACCCTGATTTACAAGGACACGCGCTACGCCTACACCTTTAACAATTTTGAGAAGGAAGGCGGCTTTGCCCAGACCGACGACCAAATAAAAACAGCCTTTTCCGTGCTTAATGAGGTGGCTGTGTAATTTTTCCGCTTATCATAACACAATAA
>DOUO01000093.1 GCA_003520555.1 Oscillospiraceae bacterium | reverse complement strand
AACAGCCTTCCCGCAGCGGAAGATGTTACAATCAATGACAAGAGCAAAATCGAGGAAGTAAGAGAAGCTTATGACGCCTTGAACGCCGCTCAGAAGGAGCAGGTTGGTGAAGATACTTACAAGAAGCTCACCGACGCTGAGGAAGCTGTTGCTTCGATTGAAGCCGATATCGAAGCGGCTCAGGCTGTTAAGGAGCAAATCGACGCTTTGCCCGCAGCGACTAAAGTTACTGTTAATGACAAAAAAGACATCGAGGCCGCAAAAGCCGCTTATGACGCTTTGACCGACGCGCAGAAGAACTATGTTCCGCTTGCGGAAAAAACAAAGCTTCTGCTTGATGTTGCCGCTCTTGACGCTGCCGAAAAATTTGCGGCTGACGAAGCCGCAGCAGACGCTGTTGAGGATATGATCAGAGCTTTGCCTGCTGCCGATGACGTTACTCTTGAAGACAAGGCTGCGATTGAAGAAGCAAAGGCTGCTTATGACGCTTTGACAAAAGACCAGAAGAAGCTCGTTAACCTGACAGACAGAGCAAAGCTTGCTTTGGATGAAGCCGCAATCGAAAAGATTGAAAATGATATCGCCGAAGCCGAAGCTGTTAAGGAGCAGATTAACGCTTTGCCTGCCGCCGCTGACGTTGCGCTTGACAACGCACCCGACATCATGGCTGCAAGAGCCGCGTATGAAGCTCTTACCGACGAGCAGAAGGCTCTTATTGATGAAGATACATACAAGAAGCTTACTGAGGACGAGGACGCCGTTTCCGACATTATTTCCACCGAACCCGTAAAGGCTCTGATTAACGCTTTGCCCGCGGCTGAAGATGTTACAATTAATGACAAGGACTACATCGAAACCGCAAGAGAAGCGTATGAAGCTCTTACCGACGGACAGAAGGCTCTTGTTGACGAAGATTCCTATAAGAAACTCACCGACGCAGAGGAAGCTCTTGCTAAGATTGAGGAACAAATTCAGGCTGACGCCGAAGCGGCTCAGGCTGTTAAGGAGCAAATCGACGCTCTGCCCGCCGCAAATAAAGTTACTGTTAATGACAAGGACGCAATCGAAGCCGCAAGAGCTGCTTACGACGCTTTAACCGACGCGCAGAAGGAGCTTGTTCCGTTTGCCGAAAAGGCAAAGCTCGTAGTTGATGAGGCTGCTCTTGACGCTGCCGAAAAGTTTGCTGCTGATGAAGCTGCCGCTGACGCTGTTGAGGATATGATCAGAGCTCTGCCGGCTGCCGCTGACGTTACACTTGACGACAAGGCTGCAATTGAAGAAGCAAAGGCTGCTTATGACGCTTTGACAAAAGACCAGAAGAAGCTCGTTAACCTGACAGACAGAGTTAAGCTTGCTATGGATGAAGCCGCAATCGACAAGATTGAGAATGATATCGCCTCCGCCGAAGCTGTTAAGGAGCAGATTAACGCGCTTCCCAACGCCGAAGATGTTACTATCGGCGACGCGTTTGATATCATGGCGGCAAGAGCCGCGTACGAAGCTCTTACCGACGACCAGAAGGCTTTGATTGACGAAGATACTTACAAGAAGCTTACTGACGATGAGGCTGCTGTTGCAAATGTTATCGCGGTTGAACCTGTTAAGACTTTGATTAACGCTCTGCCCGATGCCGATGATGTTACAGTTATGGATAAGCCCTTCATCGAAGCTGTCAGAGACGCTTACGACTCCCTGACCGACGAGCAGAAGGCTCTTATTGACGAGGACACTTACAAGAAGCTTACCGACGCCGAGGAAGCGCTTGCCGCGGCTGAAAAAGCTGCCGAGGACGAGGCTGCCGCCGCTGCCGTAAGAGATATGATTAACGCGTTGCCCGACGCCGATGATGTTACTGCGGACGACAAGGATGACATCGAAGCCGCAAGAGCTGCTTACGACGCTCTTACCGACGACCGGAAGGCTCTTATTGATGAAGATACTTACAAGAAGCTCACCGACGCTGAGGACAGCCTGAAGCCCTCAATTCTCCTCGGCGACGCGAACGGCGACGGCATTGTAAGTATCAAGGACGTAACAACAATCCAGAACCATGTCGCTTTAGTGAAGGTTTTGGACGAAACTCATCAAATTGCCTCTGACGTTAACCGCGACGGCATTGTTGACGTTAAAGACGCAACTATTCTGCAAATGTATATCGCAGGATATAAGGTTGATTATCCTATCGGAGAATATGTTTGATCTGCAAGCCCGATAATCCTGTTGCTTTTGTGAATCTGTCAGGAAACAGACAGTAATAAAGTAATATACAACAAACCCCCTGTACGGCTTTGACCGGGCAGGGGGTTTTTGTTAAAATATTATTTTTCCGATTTCTGTTTTATTGCTTATTGACCGAGCGCTTTTATAAAAGCCTTATTTCATTTCATTAATAATTTCGGCAATCAGCTCGCGTTCGTCCATGTGGTACTTAACGCCTTTAATTTCCTGATAATCCTCGTGTCCTTTTCCGGCAAGCACAATAATATCGCCGTCCTGAGCGTTTTCCATGCAGTAACGAATAGCGTCCTTGCG
Organism: Oscillospiraceae bacterium; assembly: GCA_003520555.1. Lineage (GTDB taxonomy): Bacteria > Bacillota > Clostridia > Oscillospirales > Acutalibacteraceae > Ruminococcoides. The sequence continues at coordinate 2,655 of DOUO01000093.1, read as the reverse complement.
GTTGGGAACAACAACATACTTTCCGTCGGTTTTGTGAAGTCCGGTTTTTATGTCCTCAATAATGTCCATAACATCCTCAAACCTGGAATTGTCCTCGGTAATTACGGAAAGGTCGCTGAGCCTGCCTGACGTTTCGCCCATTTCGTAGCGGCGAACCTTCGGGCGGTTGCCTCCTGCTCCGAACATGGTAATCAGCCGGTTCGGGTGGTATTGCCTGAGCGTAGTAAGTACGTTTTCCATTGAGATAGCGTTGTGCGCGTAGTCAATCAGCAGACTGTAATTTCCAGGAACCTTTACCGGCTCGACTCTGCCCTTAACGTGCGCGGCTCTCAGCCCGTCAATAACGGCACGGTCGGGAATGTCAAAAAACGATACCGCGCTTATTGCGGCAAGAGCGTTGTAGGCGTTGAACTTGCCCGGAACTCCCACGTCAAGCGAAAGCTCCTTTTCACCCTCGGTTTCAAAATGAACGCCGATAAATCCTCCCTCCGACAGAAGCCGGTCGTTTTTGCCGGTTAAGTCAGCCTCCGGCTTGAAGCCGAAGGTTTTTACTTTGCCGCTGAAATCCCTTGTTACCTCCTGCCACTTAGGGTCGTCGATGTTCGCCGCGGCGTTTTTTACCTGACGGAAAAGCAGGCTTTTGCAGTAAAGGTATTCCTCCATATCCTTGTGCTCAACTCCGCCGATATGGTCGTTGGAGAAGTTTGTGAATACTCCGACGTCAAAAATATTACCCGCAAGTCTGCTGTGCTTTAAGCCGATTGAAGAAGCTTCAATCACCATCGCTTTGCAGCCCGCGTCAATCATATCGCGCATAGCCTTTTGGATTTCGTAGCTTTCGGGCGTGGTGTTATCCGTTTTGTAGGTTTCGCCGCCGTAAACAACGCCCAGCGTACCTATTGTTCCGGTCTTAATGCCGGCTCTCTCAAAAATTTCCGCAATCATTGCCGTGGTTGTCGTTTTGCCCTTGGTTCCTGTTATCGCTACTGTCATGAGCTCTTCCGCGGGTCTGCCGAAAAACTCAACGCTCATCAGCGCGAGCGCAAGACGCGTGTCCTCAACCTTAACCACCGCAATGTCCGACGGAACGTCAAAATCAAGCTCGTCGCTTATCACAAGCGCGGCAGCGCCCTTTTCAACCGCGGACTTAGCGTACTTATGACCGTCGGCGGCATAGCCCTTCAGCGCGACAAACGCGGTGCCGGGTGTAACCTTACGTGAATCATAAATAACGTCGGAAATCTCGGGGTTGCCGAGAGGCGCGGATACGATTTTTAAATTTTTTATTAATTCGCTTAGTTTCATTGTTAAAATCTCCTGATTATAATTTGGTTTTAATTTAATATAATAATATTATAGCAATAAAATTCACGCATTACAATAAAAAACTGATATAATCGGCAAAAGAACGCCGTTTTTTAAGTATTAGTGAAAAATAACCAAAAAATTTTTGAAAAATTTTTTCCCATGTTGATTATAAAGAAATAAAAGGCGTGAATATGTGCTTTTACCTTAATTATTTTAAGGCAGCTTAAGCAAATTGCACAACTGTTTATTCGTGAATATCAACAAACTTGCCGTGTCGGCTTTGTACAAACTCACAAATTGGCAAAATAATCATGTTAAAATAAACAAAATTTCAACGCTGAATTAGCGTTTTAGTAAAAAAGTACAAAAGTGGTTGAAATTTGCTTGCGTTTTTGATATCATTTATGTAGTGGAACATGAGCGCATTTGTGCAAATTGCTCCATAGCGTTAAAAAATTTTTTTGAAAGAGGGATAATCCAATGAAAAAGGTTCTCGCCATTCTTTTGGCAGGCATGATGACCGCGACAGCTCTTGCCGGCTGCGGCGGTTCAGGCAACAACTCTTCCGGTTCCGAAGGCGGAAGCTCAAATTCCGGCGGCAGCGTTGCTGCTCAGAACGGTAAAGTTGACGAATCGGCTTTCGGCGACGAAAAAGACATTACTCTTAAGGTTTGGGCTCCCGATAAGGGCGTTTCTCTTGCAAAAGAGCAGATTGAAGCATTTAAGAAAATGTATCCCAACGTAACCTTCAAGAAGATTGAAGTTGTTGCACAGGGCGAAGGCGAAGCTGCTACACAGATCGTTAACGACCCCAACAAGGCTGCTGACGTATTCAGCTTCCCCAGCGATCAGCTCAACAAGCTCGATTCAGCTAAGTGCCTTTCACCGGTTTCCAAGGCATTCCTTGCCGATGTAACCGCTACAAACTCGGAGAGCACCGTTAAGGCTGCTACTCTTAAGGATTCAAAGACTAAAGAGGATGTTCTTTACGCTTATCCTGAAACAAACGATAACGGTTACTACCTCGTTTATGACAAGAAGGTTGTTTCCGACGATCAGGCAAAGACTCTCGAGGCTATTCTTAAGGCTTGTAAGGACGCTAAGAAAGACTTTATCATGGACTGCGGCGACGGCTTCTACGCTTGCACATTCGCATTCACAGCCGGTGCTGTAATCGACGGATTTGAAGACGACGGCGAAACTCAGAAGTTCAAAGAGTTTGACGAAAACAAGGCTGTTGACACCCTCATGGCATTTGCTAAGCTCATGAAGGAGTACAAGGGCACATTTAAGTCACTCAGCCCCGCTCAGATTGCTTCCGGATTTAAGAACGGAACACTCGGCGCA
>DOUO01000049.1 GCA_003520555.1 Oscillospiraceae bacterium | reverse complement strand
GGCTGAGTCTGCTATTACAAAGATTGAGAACGACATCGCCGCAGCTGATGATGTTATTTATTTGATTAACATTCTGCCTGCTCCGGAGGACATTACCGAAGAATACGCCGAGGCTATCGCCGACGCAAGAGGCGCTTATGACGAGCTTACCGACGACCAGAAGGCGCTCATTGACGACGAAACCCTCAACAAGCTGATTGACGCCGAAAACGCGCTTGCCTCGCTGCATGAAACAGAGAGAGTCGGAGACGCCATCAACGCGCTGCCTGCCGCAGAGGACATCACCATTGCGGACAAGGAAGCTGTTGAAGCAGCCAGAGCCGCTTACGACAATCTCACTCCCGAGCAGCAGGCGAACATCGACGCCGACACCCTCAAAAAGCTGACCGACGCCGAGGAAGCACTCGCTCAGGCTGAGGCTGACAAGGCTGCCGCAGCCGCTGTTGACGAAATGATTAACGCTCTGCCCGGTCCGCTGAGTATTACCGCCGCTGACAAGGCTGCTGTTGAAGAAGCAAGAGCCGCGTTTGACGCGCTGACCGACGCTCAGAAGAATCAGGTTTCACTGCTTAACAAGGTTAAGCTTGCGCTGAACGAAGCTGTAATTGACATTGCCGAAAAGGCTGCCGACAACGCCGCAGCACAGGCTGTCAAGGACATGATTAACGCGCTGCCTGAGGAAGTAACCGCTGACGACAAGGCTGCTGTAGAAGAAGCAAGAGCCGCTTATGACGCGCTTACCGATACACAGAAGGCGCTCATTGACGAGGATACATACAATAAACTCACCGACGCTGAGGAAAGCCTTAAGCCCTCTGTGCTTCTCGGCGACGCAAACGGCGACGGCGAGGTTAGCATTAAGGATGTTACCTCAATTCAAAAGCACATTTCCGCTCTTGAAAAGATTTCCGACGATAATCTCAAGGCTGCCGACGTAAACGGCGACGGTGTGGTTGATATTGACGACGCTACGCTGATTCAAAAGCACCTTGCGTATTACAAGGTTGATTATCCCATAGGCGAAATGGTTTAATTTCATAATAATAAAGCTGCTGCCGCAAAACCTTTGGTTTTGCGGCAGCCTTTCTTTTACCGTATATTCAATTTATAGTATTATACCAATCTTCATTAAAAGCAGACTTTATGCTTTTTAACAGAGAATAGTATCGGGAAATATTATTCTTCGGTTTTTCCGTTGTACTCAATGCACAGCATTGTCAGGTCGTCAAACTGAGGAGCTTCGCCGACAAATTTGTTTACAGCGTCGTCAACAGCCTTCAGGATTTCCTTCGGAGTTTTGTCCTCGGCAGTGCGCAGAGCCTCAATCATGCGGTCTGTGCCGAACAACTCCTCGTTTGCGTTGGTGGCCTCCGCAACACCGTCGGTATAAAGGAACAGCTTTGCGCCCTTAGTCAGCTTCAGTTCATATTCCTTAAAACGTATTCCGTCCATATATCCGACCATAATTCCGTGCTTGTCCATGTAAAGCTCAAAGCTGCCGTCCGCCTGCTTAACCGCGGGCTTTTCGTGACCTGCGTTGGCGGCGGTAAACACGCCTGTTTCCAAATCCAGCACGCCCAGCCATACCGTTACGAACATTTCCTCCGGATTGTTTTCACAAATCTGGCGGTTAACCTCCTCAAGCGCGGCCTTAGGCGTTTTCTTCATCAGGGTGTAGCTTTTCAGCAATATTTTGGAGTGCATCATAAACAGCGCGGCAGGCACGCCTTTTCCCGAAACATCAGCCATGACTATTCCGAGCTTGTTTTCGTCAATCATAAAGAAGTCATAAAAATCTCCGCCGACTTCCTTTGCGGGCTTCATCGAAGCGTAAATATCAAAATCATTTCTTTCGGGGAACGCGGGAAATTTGTCGGGCAGCATACCTGCCTGAATTCCCGTGGCAAGGCTCAGCTCGGTGTCAAGGCGCTGCTTTTCGGCGGTAATCCTCGTATTTTCGTCGATGTATCCGATTAAATCCCTGTTCATATCCTCAAACGATACCGCAAGCTCCTCAATCTCGTCGCCGGTGCGTATATCCGTGTTAACAACCTGCCTGTTTTTAACGCTCTCTTTAATTGTACGTACCGATTCCGTCAGCTTTGTAACAGGCTTGATGATATGCTTGCGGATAGAGAAGTAGAGTATAATAACGGATAAAAGCATAACGCCGAGCGATACTCCGATTAATCCGCCGATATATCCGAAGATTGTACCAAGCACCTTGTCGGTGGAATAGCTTGCCGCGAATACGGCAACAGCCTTTCCGTTGCTGTCAAGCACCGGAGTGTAATATGTAACGATTTTAGCGCCGTTCTTTTCGTTTTCGGTGTAAATATTCTCTCTCTTTGACTTATCGGGATTCAGCTCGGTATCGGCGGAAACGTTCATCGCCCTTGACACATAGCTCTTTTCCTCACCGAAATATTTAGATGTTTTGTTTAGGGATTCTCCCAATACCTTATCGTTGGTTGAAGTCAAATATGTGACATAATCTTCATGCGGAACAAAAATTTCACAGCACTGCAAGCCGTAATCGTCATTAATCAGCATAAGGTTAAGGAAAATGTTTTCATAGTTCTTGTCGGTCTTTCCGGTCTTTAAATAATTCTCTATATTGTTATCGTCCGCCTGATTGTCAGACGAAGTAACCAGCGAACCCTTAAGCGCGGCTTCATAGGTGTAGTTGCGCACCTCGTTAACCAAACCGGCATAGCTGACGGCTCCTATTACCGCGGCGGCAATTAATGACAAAACAATAACAATGACAAAAAGACGAAGCATTGTTTTGAACGCGAGACTTTTGGTGACTTTTGTTTTTTCCATTTTACGCACGACCTTTTTAATAAAGAAATATTGATTATTTTTATTATACTATTTATTATACTATGATAAATAAAACAAAACAATAAAAATTTTAAAAATATTGCGAAAAAATGTATATTTATCCCCAAAATTGTCCCCCAAGGTATGATATTATAATAATGCAAACAAGGTTTTATATTCAAAATGGAGGTATTTATTATGAAAAAATACTGACGGTGATTA
>DOUO01000107.1:2321-2514 GCA_003520555.1 Oscillospiraceae bacterium | reverse complement strand
AGGCAAAGGAAATCGTTGACGACGCGAAGCAAAAATCCGCCGAAATCAGAAAAGCTGCCAACGTTTATGTTGACAGCATCATGAAGCGCACGGAGGAAAGCCTTTCCTCACAGCTCGGCGAGGTTAAAAAGACCCGCGCCAATATTCTCAACTCACAAAAGGGTAAAAACTGATAAAAAACCGTGTTCGGGCG
>DOUO01000107.1:0-2277 GCA_003520555.1 Oscillospiraceae bacterium | reverse complement strand
CCGTGTTCGGGCGCGCCTTAGGGCGCGCCGTTTCTTTTTTTACCACAATATCTTGTGCCTGTTGCAAGCTTTGTAACAAAAATTAAAATTTTGAAAACTTTGTCTTGATTTTTCCATACAAATGGGGTATAATATTACCATGTTGTGTCATAAAGTGTCAAAATAGGACTTTTAGTGACATCAATGTGACAATTATCGAATTTTCAGGAGGTGGGCAAATGTTCTCGGGTATGTCAAACCATTCAATTGACTCAAAAGGCAGAATTGTTTTGCCCGCCAAATTCCGTGAAGAACTGGGCGAAAGCTTTTATCTCGCGCGCGGCTTCGGCAACTGCTGCGTTCAGGTGCTTTCCAAGGAGCAGTTTGACTCAATATCGGAAAAAATCCACAGCCTGCCCATGAACAAGGCTATGGCTTTGCAGTATATCTTTACCGCTTCCGCCGTTGAGGTTACGCCAAACGCTCAGGGCAGAGTAATAATTCCCCAGGCTTTGCGCGAATACGCCGAGCTTGAGGGCGACGCTCTTGTAATCGGAATGGACAAACGTGTTGAAATCTGGAACAAACAGAAGTTCAACAGCTTTATCGCTTCGCAGGATGACGTTATTGATGAAGCGCTGTCGCTTCTGACGCTGTAGGAGGACGTTATGGAATTTTCGCATGTTCCCGTGCTCCTCAACGAGACAATCGCGGGGCTTGACATCAAGGAAAACGGTATTTATGTTGACTGCACAGCCGGCGGCGGAGGCCACAGCGGAGAAATCCTCAGGCACCTCACCACCGGAAAGCTTATTTCCATAGACCAGGATCCCGACGCAATTCAAACCTTGACCGAAAGGTTCAAGAAAAACGAAAACTCAATCATTGTCATGGGCAACTTCGGAAACATGAGGGATTTGCTTGAGCTCAGGGGAGTCGGCAGAATCGATGGCGCGCTGTTTGACATCGGCGTTTCGTCGCACCAGCTTGACACCGCGTCGCGCGGCTTTTCGTTTCATGAGGATGCGCCGCTTGACATGCGCATGAGCCAAAGCGGAATCACCGCCGAGGAGCTTGTAAACACGCTTCCGTTTGAGGATTTGCGCAGGATAATTTTTGAGTTCGGCGAGGAAAAATACGCAAACTCAATCGCGCGCGCGATTGTTGCCGAGCGCGAGAAAAAACCGATAACCACAACCCTTGAGCTTGCGGAAATTGTCAAGGAAAACGTGCCGCAAAGGGTGCGCCGCGACGGGCATCCCGCCCGAAAAACCTTTCAGGCAATCCGCATAGCGGTAAACGACGAGCTGACCGTGCTTCAAAAGGGGCTTGACGACGCTTTTTCAATGCTTGCCAAGGGCGGAAGGCTTGCGGTAATTACCTTCCATTCGCTTGAGGACAGGCTTGTAAAGCAAAAAATGGCGTCATGGTGCCAAGGCTGCACCTGCCCGAAGGATTTTCCCGTTTGCGTGTGCGGAAACAAGCCGAAAGCCCGTTTAATCACCCGCAAACCCGTTTGTGCAAATGAAACAGAATTGATTGAAAACCCAAGGTCAAGGAGTGCAAAGTTGAGAATCTGCGAAAAAATTTAAAAATTTTCCTCTCAGCTATGGACAAATGAAGAAACTTGTAGTAAAATTATAACAAAGTTGTAAAGAATATTACAGCACTACAAATTGTGTTTAAATACTTTGTTATTACTATATGTTCGATATTAGGTCGAATTTGCCGTTGAAACGGCCAGATTGTGTGATTAACAGTTGAAATAAATTGTTAAAATTTTGAAACTTTTTTATTTATAAGAATAAAGAAGTCAAAGTGTGTTTTATGAAAATTTCCTATACAGAAAGGCCAAGGTGCAAACATGGCATATGAAAACCGTAACGCTGCTTATGATTTAAGCCTGTTCGATGAAGATACATACTCGTCGGCGGCGCCTAAACGCAAGCAGGATGACGAATCGGTAAAAAAGAGTAAAAAGAAGCAAAAGAACAAGGTTGTTCAGCTCCCCGAGCAGGAGATAAATAAAATAAGACGCCGCAAACATAACCCCGTAAAGATTGCAGTCGGCGCGTTATCGGCGGCAATTGTCACCTTTGTAATCGGCGTAATAATCGTTGGACAGGTTCAGCTTACCGAGCTTAACCAGGACATTATCACAGCTCAGGCTACTCTGGCAGATACCGAAAGCATTTACACTCAAAACCAGATGAAAGTTGAGGCCAACCTCTCAAATGCCGAAATTGAAAAGTACGCAACAGAGACGCTTGGCATGACCAAAGCCTCAAACGCTCAAAA
>DOUO01000089.1 GCA_003520555.1 Oscillospiraceae bacterium | reverse complement strand
GCCGGCGGTAAATTCGGCGGCGGCGGTTATAAGGTTTCGGGCGGTCTGCACGGAGTAGGCGCGTCTGTTGTAAACGCGCTTTCCGAATGGCTTGAGGTTAAGGTCTGCGACGGCGAGGATGTGTATTTTCAGCGTTACGAGCGCGGCAAAATTATTAACGAGCTCGAAAAAATCGGTAAATCCGACGTAAAGGGAACCGAAGTCCGCTTTAAGGCAGACCCCGAGGTGTTCAGGGAAACTACCGTTTATGATTATTCAATACTTGAACGCCGCTTGCGTGAACAGGCGTTTTTAAACGCCGGAGTTCATATTGAGCTCAGGGATGAACGTGACGAGGACGCGGTTATCAAGAAAAACTTTGTATACGAGGGCGGTATCAGGAGCTTTGTTGAATATATCCACAAAAAACGCTCTCTTGAGGTTATTCATCCCAACGTAATTTATTTTTCGTCAAAGAACGCTGAGGACACAATTTCGGTTGAAATTGCAATGCAGTATAATGACAGCTACAATGAAATGCTGCTCACCTTCGCAAATAACATTCACACCACCGACGGCGGTACTCACGAAGAAGGCTTTAAGCGCGCCCTTACCTACGTAATGAACGATTACGCCCGCAAGTTCGGCAAGCTTAAGGACAATGATAAAAATTTAAGCGGCGAGGACGTTCGCGAAGGCTTAACCGCCATCATCAGCGTAAAGCTCAAGGAAGCGCAGTTTGAAGGTCAAACCAAGGCAAAGCTCGGCAATACCGAGGTAAGAACTATGGTAGACAAGCTCATGCGCGAAAAACTGTCGGTATTTCTTGAGGAAAATCCCGCCGTTGCAAAAATTATTTTTGATAAGGCGCTTGCTTCCTCACGCGCAAGAGAAGCCGCAAGAAAGGCAAGGGAAAACGCCAGAAGAAAATCTCCGCTTGATTCCGCGCAGCTTCCCGGTAAGCTTGCCGACTGCCAGTCGCGCGACAGCAGCGAAACCGAAATATTCATCGTCGAGGGAGACTCGGCGGGCGGTTCGGCAAAAGGAGGCCGTGACAGAAGAATTCAGGCAATTCTGCCGCTTTGGGGTAAAATGCTCAATGTAGAAAAGGCAAGAATTGACAAGGTTTACGGTAATGACAAGCTCATGCCCGTTATCACGGCTTTAGGTACGGGCATAGGTGAGGAGTTTGACCTTGAAAAGCTCAGATACGACAAGGTTATTATCATGGCTGATGCCGATGTTGACGGTTCGCACATCCGCACGCTGCTTTTAACCTTCTTTTTCCGCTACATGAAGCCGCTTATTGAGGCAGGTCATGTTTATATAGCTCAGCCGCCGCTTTACAGAATTTCAAAGGGTAAGGAGCATAAATACGCTTATTCCGACCTTGAGCGCGACCAGATTTTGGCTTCAATTGAGGGAAAAACCGAAATTCAAAGATATAAAGGTCTGGGTGAAATGGATTCCGAACAGCTTTGGGAAACCACAATGAATCCCGAATCACGCCTTATGCTCCGTGTGGAGCTTTCCGACGCGGAAGCCGCCGATGAAACCTTTACAATACTTATGGGCGACAAGGTTGAACCCAGAAGGGAATTTATTGAACAAAACGCAAAATATGTTCAAAACCTTGATGTATAATTCTTAAGCGAGGTGTTACCATGCATTCAAAAAGTTATGTTACCGTGCGTTATGCCGAAACCGACAAAATGGGCGTTGCTCATCACTCAAACTACGCGGTTTGGTTTGAAATAGGCAGAACAGATTATATCAGACTGTTCGACGTAAGCTATTCACAGCTTGAAGATTCCGGAGTAATGATTCCGCTGCGCAATCTTAACTGCCATTATAAGCTGCCGGCAAAATATGAGGACAGACTTATCATCAGAACCTGGTGCACCAACATTACCGCCGCGAGAATTGAGTTTTCATATACAATCAAGAGAATTGAAGAGGACGAAAGCGAAACCGAGCTTTGCTACGGCTCAACCGAACACGGATTTGTTAACGCTCAAACCTTTCGTCCGTGCAGCATTAAGAAAAAAATGCCGCAGCTGTATGAAATATTGAATAAAAACGTAAAAGAGATTTAAGAGGAAGTTCAGATGGATTATAACGAACAGCAACCAAATGAAAAAAGAATTATAGACGTTGACCTGCAAAATGAAATGCGAAAAAGCTTTTTGGATTATTCCATGAGCGTTATAGTAGCCCGTGCTCTGCCGGATGTTCGCGACGGTTTAAAGCCTGTACACAGACGTATTTTATATACCATGTTTGAAAGAGGACTTGAACCCTCAAAGCCGTACCATAAGTGCGCCGATACTGTCGGTTCGGTGCTCGGTGCGTACCACCCCCACGGCGACGCTTCGGTTTATGACGCAATGGTTCGTCTTGCGCAGGACTTTTCAATGAGATATATGCTTGTTGACGGTCACGGAAACTTCGGTTCGGTGGACGGCGACCCGCCTGCGGCGTACAGATACACCGAGGCGCGCATGAGCAAAATTTCAATGGATATGCTCACCGATATAGATAAGGATACCGTTGATTTTGTTCCGAACTACGACGACCGCCTTAAGGAACCCGTGGTTCTTCCAAGCCGTTTTCCAAATCTGCTTGTAAACGGCTCAAGCGGAATCGCTGTAGGTATGGCAACGGAAATTCCGCCGCACAACCTCGGTGAAACCATCGACGCTGTTTGCGCGCTGATTGATAATCCCGAAATTGAGCTTCCCGAGCTTATGGAATGTATGCCCGGTCCCGACTTTCCTACAGGCGGAATTATCATGGGCAGAAGCGGAATACGCGCCGCGTACGCAACCGGCAAGGGTAAAATCACAGTCCGCGCCAAAACAGAAATTATTGAAGCCAAAAACGGCAGATATAAGATAATTGTTACCGAATTGCCTTATAAGGTCAACAAGGCGAGACTTATTGAAACAATCGCAAACCTTGTAAAGGACAAGCGCATTGATGGTATTTCAAACATTGAAGACCACTCCGACCGCAAGGGTATGCACATTGAAATTGATATCAAGCGCGACGCCGCTCCGCAAATTGTATTAAACCAGCTGTTCTCGTATACTCAGCTTCAGGTCACCTTCGGCGCGATTATGCTGGCTATTGTTGACGGTCAGCCGAAAATTCTTACGCTTAAGGAAATGCTTAAGTGTTATGTTGATTTTCAGGAAGAGGTAATTCACCGCAGAACTCAGTACAATCTTAAAAAAGCTCAGGACAGAGAGCATATTTTGGAAGGTTTAAAGGTTGCTATTGACTTCATTGACGAGGTTATATCAATTATAAGAAAAAGCCCCGACCTTCCCTCAGCCAGAGCCGCCCTTATGGAACGCTTCGGACTTGACGAGGTTCAGGCTCAGGCAATTGTTCAAATGCGCCTCGGTCAGCTCACCAATATGGAGCGTACCAAAATTGAGGATGAAATTGCCGCTTTGCAGGCAAAAATCAAGGAATATCTTGAAATATTGGGCAGCGACAGCAGAAAGCTTGAAATTGTCAAGGAAGAGCTTTTGGCTATCAGAAATAAATATGCCGACCCGCGCCGCACCGAAATATGCGCAATCAGCGGAGAGGTTGATATTGAGGATCTTATTCCTCAGGAGGAGTGCGTACTTACCTTTACACGCTTCGGCTACATCAAGCGTCTTGCCGCGGATACATACAAAATTCAGCGCAGAGGCGGCCGCGGCGTTTCGGGAATGTCCCGCCGTGAGGAAGACGTCGCTACCGAAATGTTCATAATCAATTCTCATGATTATGTGCTTTTCTTTACCGACAAAGGCAGGGTTTATCGCCTGAAATGCTATGAAGTGCCTGAGGGAAGCAGACAGTCAAAGGGTATTAATATTGCCAATATTCTGCCGCTTCATGCCGAAGAGGATGAAAAGGTTACTTCAATGATCAGGGTTCCCGAGTTTGACGAGGAAAAATACCTTATTATGGTCACCCGTCAGGGTATCATCAAGCGTATTGCGCTTAACGCGTACAATACCGCGCGCAAGGGCGGTCTGCGCGCCCTTGAATTAAACGAGGGCGACGAGCTTGCCTGGGTAAGAATGACCGACGGCAACGCAAACGTTATTATTGCCACCAAAAAAGGTATGGCTATTCGATTTAACGAAAACGACGTCCGTCCGATGGGACGTATGGCTCGCGGCGTTAAGGCTCTTAAGCTCAGGGAAAACGACACGGTTGTGGGAATGAGCGTTGTCCGTGAAGGCGGCCTTGTGCTCACCGTAAGCGAAACCGGCTACGGCAGACTTTCAAAACCCGAAGATTACCGTATTCAGAGCAGAGGCGGTAAGGGACTTACAAATTATCACGTTGATAAATACGGCGAAATTGCCGCAATTAAGGTTGTTGACCTCGACGATGATGTAATTATAATCTCTCAGGACGGTATTATCATCAGAATTGCCGCGAAATCAATCAGAGTATGCTCGCGTCCGTCAAAGGGTGTAACAGTAATGAAGGTCGGCGAAGGCGACAAGGTTGTCACCATTGCAAGAGTTCCGCATGAGGACGAGGAAACTCCCGAAGCCGAGGAA
>DOUO01000129.1 GCA_003520555.1 Oscillospiraceae bacterium | reverse complement strand
TTTCCTCAACGGGCGCTTCAACCCCGGCTGTGTCCTCAACAGCTTTTACAACAATATCATCTGCCGAAATATCCGAGGGCTTTTCGGTTGAAGTTACTTCGTTAGCCTCAACGGTTATTATATCCCGTTTTTTGTCCCGGTTACTGTCCGTTATGTCAGACAGCGCGTCTCCGTTTTTGGATTTTTCACGCATTAACAGGGTTATTTTTGCTGCCGCGGCGGCAACAGCGGCAACAGCGGTTATTACAACAAGCGGAGTAAATTTTTTCATATTATTGCCTCCAGAACATAATTATTTATCCAATATAATAATAACCTAAATCGCGATGAAAATCAACAGTTTTATGTTAAAATTTACGTACTTCCGTCCATATATCCGTTTTGGAATATTAAAGTTAAGAGTCAACGCTTGCTGACATTTCGGAAGAAATATAGCATTTTCTGCGCTCCGACGTATCGTCCTCGTTTTGCAGTTCAAATTCCCAGCAGCTTTTGCCGAGATACGTGTATCTTCCGCCGTCGCTTACAATACGAAAGCCCTGATTGGAATCAAGTGCCTTTTGCGCCGCGTCCTGCTTTGAAATTCCCGCGTAAACCTCGTTAGCGTTAAAAATCAAATCCGGCAAAAGATTATTGCCGCCGTTTGTCTCGATTGAGGTGGAAAAATTGCTGCCGCAGCCCGTAAGAACCGAAGAAAATGACGCCGAGGCTATAAGCGCAAGCGCGATTCCGGCAAATTTGTGTACAGATTTGTTTCCTTTTGTCCTTTTCATGGCTGTCACTCCTTGTTTCAAATTTCGGGAAGCTGTTTCCCTTATCTTTGCATACATTATAACAGCCCTATAGGGACAAATTGCTGACAAAAATGTGACAGGTTTATGAAAATTCAAAAAACATCAGTTTATTTGTCATATTTCTTATTTATTTTGCCGGTCATCCTATTTTCTCACGAAGTAAAGTTAAAATCTTTTTTTCACGTCTGCTCACCTGAACCTGAGTCATGCTTAAAATACTTGCCGTTTGCGTTTGGGTTTTGCCCTTGAAATACCGCAGTTTAATCAGTTTGCGGTCGTTTTCCTCAAGCGCGTCAAGCGCGCGGTAAAGACTCAGCCGCTCGGAAATTTCATATTGAATATCCGGCGCGGGCACGCATATTTCGCGCTCGCCGTCCTCGCTGCCGCAGGTCAGTGAAACCAAAGGCTGAGAGCAGCACAAAGCCCGGGTAATTTCTTCGACGTCGCAGTTAAGCAAGCCCGCAAGCTGCGAAACAGTCAGCGGACTGCCGTTTTTCTGTTCGTTTTCGCTGTTCAGACGGTTTATTTTCAACGAAAGCTCGCGAATTGAACGGCTTACCTTAACCGCTCCGCCGTCGCGGAACAGCTGCTTTATTTCGCCCGTAATTACAGGAAAGGCGTAGGTTGAAAACTTCCATCCGAGACTTGGCTCGAATCGGCTGACGGCCTTCGCAAGTCCCAGACACCCGGCTGAATACAGCTCCTCGTATTCAATGCCCTTGCCGGAAAAACGTTTGCAGCACGCGTGAACCAAGCCCAAATGCTCTTTTGCAAGCCTGTCCTTGTCAGCGTTCATAATTCATAAGCTTTTCAAGCGTTACGGTGGTGCCCTTTTGCGGTGCCGAGCTCACCCTTACGCGGTCGCAAAAGCTCTGCATCACCGCAAACCCAAGCCCTGCTCGGTCCTCCTCGGGAGCGGTGGTGAAAAGCGGCTCCATCGCCTTGCTTACATCTTCAATGCCGCAGCCCTTGTCCCGGATTTTCACAATTACCCTATGCTCCTGCGTTATTTTTGCCGTGATAAAAACAGTGCCGGCTCCGCGGCGGTAGCCGTGCACAATCGAGTTGGTAACAGCTTCGCTTACAGCGGTTTTCAGGTCGCTCAAATCCTCAACGGTAGGGTCAAGGCTCGTTACAAAAGCGCTCACTGCCGCGCGCGCAAAAGCTTCGTTCACGCTTTTTGAGGGAAAACTGAGCTTCATTTCGTTGAGTATCTTCATCTCAGCACCCCCAAGCTTTCAAGTCCCGACATCGCAAAAATACGGTAGATGTGGTCGGGCACGTTAACCACGCGCAGCCTGCCGCCGTTCAGCTTCATGCGGCGGTACCTTCCCATCACAAGCCCTACGCCTGAGGAATCCATGAATTTTACTCCTCCGAAATCCAGACAAAGCACTCCCGGCTTAAGCGACTGCGCGGCGCCGTCAATCGACGAGCGCAGCTTAACAGCGGCGTCGTGGTCAATTTCGCCGTCTATGTAAGCGGTCAAAACTCCGTTTCGGTAATCTGTTTGCAACATATAATCATCCTTTCAAAACAAAAGCTCCATACCAATCATAATTAGTATGGAGCGAGAAATTTGTTTTATTCTGTTGTCTGCAAAAAAATTATTATCCTCTGGTCTTAACCGCTTCAAGCTCGGCAATAGCGCCGTAGTTTTCAGCGCCGGCAATCCAGTAATAGCGATACGCCGCGCAAAGCTTGCGGTCCTCGTTGAAGTAGTAGACCGCGTCGTCAATGTTTCCGCCCGAAAGCGACTTGCGCTTTGCTTCGTCGGCAATTGATTCCTGTCCCTGAACATTTTTCAAGCTTTCAAACCGTTTGCCGATAATGTCCTTGAGCTGTTTTTCAACCGCCTGCTTATTTGCGCTTGAAAGGGAAATCAGCTTTGCTTTGTCGACCTTTTGACCTGTCTCAACATCAATATTGTAAACATTAAATCCGCTGTTCGGCGTATCAATCGAGCGTGTTTCAATGATTATGCTCAAAATATTGTCGTTTAAATACACCTTGTAATCGGTTCTGGGCAGCAGGTTGGAATCGTCGGCTTTTTCAAGGTTTTCAAAAATCTTCTTGTATTTTTTGTGGATGTCATCGTTAATTTCGGAAGCGTCCTTAGTGTCCATGTCAAGCTGCGGCATGCGGCTTGGATAATGATCCTTTTCGAGGTTTGTTTCGCCGGTGATGTAAAAATCGCCCGAGTAAAGCTTGCTCACCTTTTTTTCGGAGTAAACATAGTCGTCAACTACCATGTTGTACAAGGTGGTGGGTTCGGTTCTTTCCTCAGTCGCTGTTTTTCCGCCCTTCGAGGCAACGGTTTTTGAGGAGCATGAGCACAGAGAAACCGCAAACGCGCCGATAAGCAACGCGCAAATTGCTTTTTTCAACATAGTTTTACACCTCTTTTAATTGATAAATTAATTGTAGCACAATTTTTCGTGATTTGCAATATTACAGTGTACGGTTAATGTGCAAAAAACAATAGTGATGTAAAAAAATTCATTAATTCACTTTATTCTTTTAAAGAAATTCCCTATATAAAACGGTGTAATTTTTATGCGCAGTTATAATATTTTGCAGAAAGGAGATTTGAATATGAGTAAAAGATTATTTATAGCGATAGCTGCGCTTTTATCCGGTGTTATACTGTAATTTCGCGGTTTGCTTACGCTTCGGCGGGTTCCGCGGGAGCTGTGCACGGTGGTTTTAAACAAAACAGAAATCAAAGCAAGAAAAA
>DOUO01000176.1 GCA_003520555.1 Oscillospiraceae bacterium | reverse complement strand
GTGATATCAAGATAAAACTTTTCGCTTCCGGTGCGCAATGCCTCGCGCGCCACGGCGTTTGATACAACGTCGCGCGGAGCAAGCTCGCCGCGTTTGTCGTAGTTGTGAGCAAAGCGTTCGCCGTTGCAGTTAAGCAGCACCGCGCCCTCGCCGCGCACAGCCTCGCTTATCAAAAATCTTTCTCTGTCCGCTTCCGCTGCAAAAGCCGTGGGATGAAACTGAATACGTGAAAGGTGGCGTATTTTTGCGCCCAGCATATACGCAAAGGCAATTCCGTCGCCGGTTGCTATGGCAGAGTTTGTTGTGTATTTGTACACCCTGCCTATGCCGCCTGTGCAAAGCAGGCAGTAGTTGCAGCCGAAATACAGGCTTTTTCCGTCCTTAAGTATGCTCAGGTAAAAACCGCCCAGAACCTTGTGCATTGAGTAAAGCAGGGCGTTTTCAAGGATATCAACGTTTTCTCTGCTCTTTACCGCGGCAATCAGCCCGTCGGTAATCGCCTTTCCCGTGCTGTCCTTGTGGTGTACAATCCTGTGGCGGCTGTGGCCTGCTTCAAGTGTTTTGCACATGGTTCCGTCGGCGTTTTTGTCAAAATCAACGCCGTATTCGGCAATCTTCAAAACATCCGCGGGACCTTCCTTTACAAGCTTTTCAACCGCTTTTAACCGGTTTTTATATTTGCCTGCCACAAGGGTGTCGGTTATATGAAGTTTGTAGTTGTCATGAACAACGTCAAGCACGCAGGCAACTCCGCCCTGCGCCAGCGAACTGTTTGAAAGACTAAGCTCGCGCTTTGAAATAAGCAGCACGCTTACCTCCGCGGGAAAGTTCAGCGCGGCGTAAAGTCCCGCGGCGCCGGTTCCCACGATAACAACGTCGTATCGTTTATCCATAAAATCTTCCTCGATTTCAAATTACGGCATTTACAAATTTAGCCAAATATATTATACTATAAAAGAGCCGAATAGTAAATAATATTTTTAAAATTTATGTTTGTATATAAAAAGAGGCAATATGATAAGTAACGAAGAAAAAACAGCTCAGGCTTTGCTTGTAAGCGTAGATACGGGAGATTTTGACGCCGAAGCTTCACTTGAGGAGCTGCATGAGCTTGTAAAAAGCGCCGGAGCCGAACCTGCGGCAGAGGTGGTTCAAAAGCTTCAGCGTCCCGAAACCTCGACTTATGTCGGCAGCGGAAAGCTTGAGGAAATAAAGCAGCTTTGCGCCGCAAGCGAAATTGACCTCATTGTGGTTGACAGCGAACTCAGCCCCACGCAGATACGTAATATTGAAAACGAAACCGATGTGCGCGTAATTGACCGCACAACCCTGATTTTGGACATCTTCGCCCTGCGCGCCAAAAGCAAGGAGGGTAAGCTGCAGGTTGAGCTTGCGCAGCTTAAATACACCTTGCCCCGGCTTACCGGCAAGGGCATTGAAATGTCTCGTCTCGGCGGCGGAATAGGCACGCGCGGTCCCGGTGAAACCAAAATCGAAACAGACCGCCGTCACATCAGGCGCCGTATGGAAACCCTTAAGGAGGAGCTTAAGGAGGTTGAAAAGCACCGTTCAATGCTGCGAAGGCGCCGTGAAAAAGACGGCATAATCACCTGCGCGATAGTAGGCTATACAAACGCCGGAAAAAGCACGCTTATGAACACCCTCACCGACGCCGGCGTGTTGGCTCAGGATAAGCTTTTTGCCACCCTTGACCCAACCTCGCGCGCGCTAAAGCTTCCGAGCGGCATAAGCGTAATGCTTATTGACACCGTCGGCCTTGTGCGCAGGCTGCCTCACCACCTGGTAGAAGCCTTCCGTTCAACGCTTGAGGAGGCGGCGCAGTCTGACATCATTATCAACCTTTGCGACGCTTCAAGTGAAGAAGCAAGGGTTCACCTAACGGTTACCGCCGACCTGCTTGAATCTCTGGGCTGCGGCGACACTCCCGTAATCACGGTGCTGAATAAATGCGACCTCCTTGACGGCAGCGTAATGGCTCAGGATTTTGAAAGCTACATCAAAATCAGCGCCAAAACCGGCGAAGGCGTCGACAGGCTTTTGCAGGCAATAGAGGAAAATCTGCCCGTCAGAATGAGGCGCGTTGCTTTGCTTGTGCCTTTCTCTCAGGGCGGTCTTGTAAGCGAAATCAGGGAAACCGGTACACTAATCAGCGAGGAGTACCTTGCCGAGGGCACCCGCGTTGAGGCAATCATTGATGAAAAGCTTTACTCAAAAGCTGAAAAATATGAAATAAAGTGAGGTAGGATAATGGAATTTATCACAACAATCGACTTTCAAATCCTTGACTGGATTCAGTCAACTCTGCGAACTCAGTTTCTTGACCCGATTATGGCGGGGCTCGGTTATATCGGTGAGGCGGGAATTGTCTGGATTGCAATTGCAATTGTGTTTTTGTTCTTTAAAAAGCACAGGGCAACAGGCGTAATTATGCTGTGCGCCATGGCGTTTGGCTTCCTTTGCGGCGACATCATAATCAAGAATATCGTGCAAAGACCGCGTCCCTTCACCGTCAATAACTTTGCGTTGTTTGTAAGCCCTCCGCATAGCTTCAGTTTCCCGTCGGGACACACAACCTGCGGCTTTGCGGCCTCAATTGTTATCCTTTTTAGAGACAAGCGCTTTGGTATACCGGCAATTATACTCGCGGCGTTCATTGCTTTTTCAAGGATGTACATCTATGTTCATTATCCGTCGGACGTCTTATGCGGCATGATTTTGGGCACTCTCTGCGCGTTGCTGATGCTCTTTGTTTTCAAAAAGACAGGCGCCGCCAAGAAGCTTTCCGGAAGATAAACACAATCTCAATGCTATTGGGGAACGGTTTTGCGCCGTTCCCCGCTTAATTAATTTTCAATTCCCAAACTATTGACCTTTTGATTTGTATATGATATAATTAAAAAGATGCAAGAAGCCATTGCGTTCAGATAAGTGAGCGGCAGGCCCTGTGCGATTGGGG
>DOUO01000163.1 GCA_003520555.1 Oscillospiraceae bacterium | reverse complement strand
CATCACCGTCATAATTCTTGCAAGCCCAGATATATCCGCCTTTTGACTTAATAACACGGGCTACGGCGTCATCTATAAGGGTGTAGAAGTATTCGATGCCGGCCTGCTTAAAGAGGTGGGCATACTCTTTATCGTAAATCTCCTGGAATACATCTTTAAATGTATGGTCATATTTCTTTGAAATGGTATCCTTAGCACCAAACCACAGATCCTGCTTCTTATCAAGTGCGTAATTAAAGCAGCATCTTGCAAATGCCTCTATTGATTCCGTACAGTTATGAACACCCTGAACGACTCCGCCCTTTTCATCGAATTCATGTATGAGCTGTGTCGTCTTTGTTCCGTCGGCAGCGGTAAATACGAGTTCTGCCTTACCGGCACCTTCTATATGCATTTCGGAATTCAGATAGATATCCCCGTATGCATGCCTTGCTATCGTGATGGGTTTCTTCCAGTTCTTCACATACGGTTCGATGCCCTTTACTATTATCGGCGCACGGAAAACGGTTCCGTTAAGCATTGCCCTTATCGTTCCGTTAGGACTCTTCCACATCTCCTTAAGATCATATTCACTCATCCTTGCGGCATTCGGTGTGATCGTTGCACATTTGACGGCAACACCGTACTTGGCCGTTGCTTTTGCGGAATCCTTCGTGACCTGATCATCCGTCTCATTCCTGTGTTTTAAGCCAAGGTCATAGTATTCCGTCTTAAGATCTATAAACGGCAGCAAAAGTTCATCCTTTATCATCTGCCACAGTATCCTTGTCATCTCGTCGCCGTCCATCTCAACGAGCGGCGTGGTCATTTTAATCTTGTCCATCAGCTGTTCTCCTTTGTGTAGTCAAGCAGACCGCCTGCAATAATAATAGCTCTGGTTCTGTCTGAAAGCTCACATTCAGCCTTAATTACTTCGCCTGTAGTTTTGTTAACTACGGTAATATCCTCGGCGCCGGCAATTTCTTCCTTAACCTGCGGCAATTCAAGCATATCGCCGAGCTTGATTTTATCGTAATCAGCGGCGTCCTTAAATGTAAGGGGGAGGATACCCGCGTTAATAAGGTTGCTCTTATGAATTCTCGCAAAGCTCTTTACAAGCACGGCTTTAACTCCGAGGTAAAGGGGAGCAAGCGCGGCGTGTTCACGCGATGAACCCTGACCGTAGTTTTCGCCGCCTACAATAACGCTCTTGCCCAGGGACTTTGCTCTTGCAGGGAATTCCTTGTCGCATACGGTGAAGCAGTGTTCGGAAATTTTAGGAATATTTGAACGAAGCGGAAGTATTTTAGCTCCTGCAGGCATAATGTGGTCGGTTGTAATGTTGTCGCCGACCTTAAGCGAGCATGAAGCCTCAATGGAATCGGTAAGGGGACTTGTTTTGGGATATTCCTTAATGTTCGGACCTCTCAAAATTTCAACGCTGTCCATTTCCTCAACGGGCGCGGGAGCGATAACCATGTTGTCGTTAATGAGGAATTTTTCGGGAAGCTCAATATCGGCGGCTTCGCCAAGGCAGCGCGGGTCGGTAAATACGCCGTTAAGCGCCGAAACGGCAGCGGTTTCGGGAGATACCAGATAAATCTGTCCGTCGGCGGTTCCGCTTCTGCCTTCAAAGTTGCGGTTAAATGTTCTCAAAGAAACACCGTTGCTGTTTGGGGATTGTCCCATGCCGATGCACGGACCGCAAGCGCTTTCAAGAATTCTCGCGCCTGCCGCAATCATGTCGCCTAAAGCGCCGTTTAAGGCGAGCATGTTAAACACCTGCTTTGAGCCCGGAGCAATTGCAAGGCTTACGTTGTCGGCAACCTTTTTGCCCTTCAGGATGTAAGCTACTCTCATAAGGTCAAGGTAGCTTGAGTTTGTACATGAACCGATGCAAACCTGGTCAACGGTTTTGCCTTCAAGCTCCTTAATGGTTTTGATATTGTCGGGAGAATGAGGACACGCCGCAAGCGGTTCAAGCTCTGAAAGGTTAATCTCAATAACCTCGTCATATACAGCGTCGGCGTCGGCGCTCAGTTCTCTGTAATCTTCCTCACGACCCTGAGCCTTAAGGAATTCTTTTGTAATTTCGTCCGAGGGAAATACGGAAGTAGTAGCGCCGAGCTCAGCTCCCATATTTGTAATTGTAGCTCTTTCCGGCACGGTAAGGGTCTTAACTCCTTCGCCGCCGTACTCAACAATTTTGCCTACGCCGCCCTTAACGCTCATCACCTTAAGCACCGCAAGAATAATATCCTTAGCCGAAACCCACGGGTTCAGTTTTCCCGTAAGGTTAACTCTTACCATTTTGGGCATTGTAATATAATACGCGCCGCCGCCCATGGCAACAGCAACATCAAGACCGCCTGCGCCGATTGCCAACATGCCGATGCCGCCGCCTGTGGGGGTGTGGCTGTCGGAACCAATTAAGGTTTTGCCGGGCTTGCCGAAACGTTCAAGGTGAACCTGATGGCAAATGCCGTTGCCGGGTCTTGAAAAATAAATACCGTGTTTTTTGCAAACCGACTGAATAAACCTGTGGTCGTCGGCGTTTTCAAATCCTGTTTGTAAAGTGTTGTGGTCGATGTAAGCAACGCTTTTTTCTGTTTTTACCCTTGGAATACCCATAGCTTCAAATTCAATATAAGCCATGGTTCCTGTTGCGTCCTGGGTAAGAGTTTGGTCAATTTTCAGACCGATGTCATTACCGACCTTCATTTCGCCGCTCACAAGATGCTCTTTAATAATTTTCTGTGCAATTGTGCAGCCCATAATATTTACCTCCGATAATATGATAGTCTACCTCTATTATAATAGAGAATAACTGTGTTAATTATATAACAATCATTAGTAGTTGTAAAGTAAAAAAAGCATTTTAAACCACTAAATATTGATTTTTTCGTTATAATTGGGAAAAAGTTGCAAAATAATCGGTTAAACGCTTTGCAAAGTAATGTATTTTACAAATTGCATTTAGGCTCGTATAGTGATATAATTATTTGGTTAAAAGAAATTTAAGCAATTGTAATTTGAAATCGGAGAGATAGTATGTCAGTTAGAGAAGATTTAAGAAACATCGCGATTATAGCTCACGTTGACCACGGCAAAACCACGCTTGTTGACCAGCTTTTAAAGCAGAGCGGTGTTTTCAGGGCAAACGAAAATGTTGAGGACAGGGTTATGGACTCAAACGATTTGGAACGTGAAAGAGGAATTACAATCCTTTCAAAGCCCACCGCAGTAATGTATAATGATATAAAAATTAACATAGTAGATACCCCCGGACACGCCGATTTCGGCGGCGAGGTTGAGCGTATCCTTCAAATGGTTGACGGCGTTGTGCTTTTGGTTGACGCCTTTGAGGGCTGCATGCCGCAAACTCGGTTCGTGCTTAAAAAGGCGCTTGGCTTAGGCAAAAAGCCGCTGGTTGTTCTTAACAAAATCGACCGTCCCGGCGCAAGACCGGAAGAAGTCGTTGACGAGGTTCTTGACCTCTTTATTGAGCTTGGCGCTGACGAGGATCAGCTTGAATTCCCCGTAATCTACGCTTCCGCGCGCGACGGTTACGCCTCAACCGATTATCATCATACCGGCGGAGACATGCAGCCGCTGTTTGAGGCTATTGTAAATGAAATCCCCGCTCCGAAGGGCGACCTTGACGGCGGACTTCAAATTCTTATATCAAATATCGACGCGGACAATTTTGTAGGCAGAATCGGAGTAGGCAGAGTTGAGCGCGGCACCGTTAAAAACGGACAGGCTGTTACGCTTTGCCGCACCGACGGAACAACCAAAAACGTGCGCATCGGCAAGCTGTATCAGTTTGAGGGCTTAAAGCGTACCGAATGTGACGAAGCAAAGCTCGGCGATATAGTGTGCATAAGCGGAATTCAGGAAATCAACATAGGCGAAACCCTGTGCTCAAACGATTGCGTAGAGCCGCTTCCTTTTGTAAAGATTGACGAGCCCACAGTGACAATGAACTTTATTGTTAACAATTCACCCTTTGCCGGACGTGAAGGCAAGTATGTTACCTCGCGCAATATCCGCGACAGGCTTTTTAAGGAAACCGAAACAAACATCGCGCTCCGCGTTGAGGAAACCGACAGCGCCGACACGTTTAAGGTGTCGGGCAGAGGCGAGCTTCACCTTTCAATACTCATTGAAACAATGCGCCGCCAAAATTTTGAGTTTCAGGTTTCGCGTCCCGAGGTTATTACCAAGGTAATCGACGGCAAGGTTCACGAGCCTATGGAATACCTTATTATCGAAGTACCCGACGCTTATGTTGGCGCGGTAATGGAAAAGCTCGGTTCGCGCAAGGCGGAGCTTATCAACATGGGTACGCGCGACGGCGGAGTAACCCACATTGAGTTCCGAATCCCCGCAAGAGGACTTATGGGTTATCGTCCCGAATTTTTGACAGACACAAACGGCAACGGAATTATGAACCATGTTTTTGACGGCTACGAGCCCTGGAAGGGCGAAATCGTAACCCGTCATCAGGGTTCGCTTATCGCGTTTGAAACAGGCGACACCGTAACCTACGGTTTGTACGCGGCGCAGGAAAGAGGAAGGCTGTTTATCGGCGCGGGCGTTCCTGTTTATGAGGGAATGATTGTAGGCGCAAGCCCCAAGGCGGAGGATATTACCGTTAACGTATGCAAAAAGAAGCACATCACAAACACACGCGCTTCGGGCTCGGACGACGCTTTAAAGCTTACTCCGCCCACAATTATGTCGCTTGAACAGTGCCTTGAATTCATTGCGGACGACGAGCTTGTTGAGGTAACTCCCAAAAATATCCGCATGAGAAAGCGTATTCTTTCAAAAGAACAAAGAATGAAGCAGGCGTTCCGCAAAAAATGAGTTATGTAATTCTTGATTTGGAGTGGAACGGCTCATACAGTAAATCCGCGCAGCGGTTTGTCAATGAAATAATCGAATTCGGCGCGGTAAAAACAGATGATGAGTTTAATAAAACAGATACGTTTTCGGCGTTAATAAGCCAAAAAATCGGTAAAAAGCTTTCGGGCAGGGTAAAGCAGCTTACAAAAATCACCAACGAGGAGCTTGCCGAGGGCGGAATTGACTTTTTAAAAGCGGCAGACATGTTCACCGAATTTCTCGGCGACAGCGTTTTGATGACATGGGGTACATCGGATATCCACGCGCTTATAGATAATTACCGCTATTACCTTGACGACGGTCACATTCCTTTCCTCAAACGCTACTGCGACATACAGGAATATTGCGAAAAAGCAATGAATAAGTACGACGAGGGCTGTCAAATCGGCTTGGGAGTATGCGCGGAAATGCTCGGTGTAGAGTTCAGCGATGAAGAACAGCATCGTGCCGAATCCGACGCTGAGCTAAGCCTGAAATGTATAAAAAAGTTTACTTCCGAGGTTGACATAAATCCTTTTATCCTCGACGCGGGCTGCAAGGAGTTTTACGACAGACTTCTGTTTAAAAACTACTTTATCACCGATTTAAAAGACCCCGAGGTTGACCGTTCTCAGCTTAAATTCCGCTGTGATAAATGCGGAAGAATAGCGCGCAGAACAAAACGCTGGCGATTGCATAACAAAAACTTCACGTCTGATTTTCTGTGCAAGGGCTGCGGCAATAAATTTACGGGAAGGATATCGTTCAAACGCAAATACGACGCTGTAAAAATAAATAAGAGAATTATTAATAATTCCAAAAAAGAAAATACCGCCGAAACGCCGGCGGAATAATAACAATAATACGGGCTTGGTTCAAAACTCAATCCATGAGTAAGAGCCAAGCCCTTGTTTATTTTGCTTTGTTTTTTTTATTACAAATAGACAGGATTAAAGATATAATCGTCTGT
>DOUO01000127.1:1161-9001 GCA_003520555.1 Oscillospiraceae bacterium | reverse complement strand
CCCATCCGCTTCACCGTTGACAACAACCTCAATGTAACAGGTCAGCAGACCGGCAAGGAATTTGTCACAAACAACAGATACGCGTAAATCGCTTACTTCTCTTTAGCTTTTCGTCAAAAAGTCATGACGGGAAGTTCAGATAAATAATAATCTCCCAAAAAAGCGCGAAGGTATTATCTCCGCGTTTTTTTGCGTTAAAAAAACGGTTCAGCCTAACCGAAGGCCGAACCGTTTTAGTGTGCTTATTTATATCCAAGCTGTTTTTGAACTTTGTCAATAAGGTTAACGTTGTATATTTCAACATTGTTTAAGTAGCTGTTTACGTTTGCGTCAAAGCTGCCCGGCTCAACATAGCCGTGATACCAGCTCTTGGAATTAAAGTAGCTTTGCAGCGACGAGCTTTTGAACAATCTTCCGTGGCGCGCGTAAATTTCGTTTATCGCGTAGTTCATCTGGTCTCTTGAAAGCGACCTTACCTCGGACTCGCTGAGGTATCTGGAGTTTGAATCCGCAATAATGTAGCTTGAATCTCCGCCGTTGTTTATGTAAATGGTGCGTGTGTTTTCGGAGCTTTGCGAGGACTGCGAGGACTGCTTTGCCTTTTCCGAACCCTTTGAAACATAAAGCTTAACCTTTTCATCCGCCTTAATGCTGCCGCTCTTTGGACTTTGGCTGATGACGTAGCCCTCGTCAACCTTTTCGCTGTACTCGCGCGAAACGGTGTATTTGATACCGGCGTCGTTTAACGCCTGATACGCGTCGTCGGACTTGTAGCCCTCAACGTTTATAACCGAAATCGTAGCAGGTTCGGTTTTGGCTTCGGTTGCGGCTGTCGCGGCCGCCGTAGTGGTCATCGGCAGCTTTTCCGAATCGGATGGGTTTTTGCTTAACAGCATAAACGTAATAACTCCGCCCAGCGCAAGAATAATCACAAGCGCGATAATAACAACAATAATCACGGTTTTGTTTGAATCACGGTTGTTCTGCGGATAATTGTCGTTGCCCCGGCCGTAACCGCCGTTGAAGCGGTTGTCGTCAGGGGAATACCCCCCGTTTTGAGGAGTGTTATACTGAGCGTAATTGCCGCCCGGCTGATTGTTATAATTTTCGTTCATAACGGTAATCTCCTTAATAAATTATCTGTTTTTATTCTATATTTTTCAACAAAAAATGTCAATATTATGTATGGTTTTGCCGGCAAATTTTTTTGGTATGACTTGGCTTTTTCCGAGTTTGGAGTTATAATTGAAGCAATAAACAAGGAGATTTAATGACGGCATGATAAAAGTTGATTTAATAACGGGCTTTTTGGGCTCCGGAAAAACCACATTCATAAAAATGTACGCAAAATATCTGCTTGACCGAGGCTTAAAAATCGGTATTCTCGAAAACGATTACGGCGCTGTCAACGTGGACATGATGCTGCTTTCGGAGCTTGAGGGCGAAAACTGCGTGCTTGAAACAGTGGCGGGCGCGTGCGACGCGGACTGCCACAGGCGCAGGTTTAAAACCAAGCTTATCGCGCTGGGCATGAGCGGTCTTGACAGGGTAATTATTGAGCCGTCGGGAATTTTTGACGTAGACGAATTTTTTGACGCGCTTCACGAAAGCCCGCTTGACCGCTGGTACGAACAGGGAAGCGTCATCACTGTGCTGGACGCTGTTCTCGAGGCGAACCTTTCGGAAAATTCAAGGTATCTGCTGGCTTCTCAGGCGGCATCCGCGGGACTTGTTGTGCTCAGCAAAACACAGTTCGCTAAGGCTTCCGATATTGAAAAAACCATAGAAACGCTCAACAGCTGCCTTGCAAACGTCAAATGCCCGCGCAGAATTACCGGCAGCGACCTCCTTTCAAAGCCGTGGAGCGAGCTTGAACCTTCGGATTTTGAACGCGTTTCAAGCTGCGGCTGCAGCGCGGAAAGCTTTGTAAAGCTGCTCGGGGACAGCACCGATGCGTATCAGTCGCTGTATTTTATGAATTTGGACACAAGCGAAGCCAGCCTTAAGGTCGCGGCGGAAGAGCTGCTTGAGGACAAATCCTGCGGCAGTGTTTTCAGGATTAAGGGTTTCATACGTGAAAAGGACGGCTGGCTTGAAATCAACGCCGCGCACACGGGCTTCACCGTAACAAAAACAGACCGCGGACAGGATATTGTGATTGTTATCGGCGAGAATTTAAACAGCGGTAAAATTGAGGAAATAATCAGGCGTTAACAGCGAAAAAGGCAGGGCTCGGAATTTACCGAATCCTGCCTTTGCGCGTTATAAAGCGCGGCGCTTAAAACAAAGTTATTCCGAACATATGCAAAATCCAAAGCACAGCGCCGTACAGCGCCGAAGCGGCGGCGGTGTACACTATCACCGGGCCGGCGATGGCAAAAAGCTTTGTGCCTACTCCCGTTACAAAACCCTCGCTTTTGAATTCAATCGCGGGCGACGACATCGCGTTCGCAAATCCCGTTATCGGCACAAGCGTGCCTGCCCCGGCGTGCCGCGCGATTTTATCATAAACCCCCAGAACGGTCAGCAAAACTCCCAGCGCGATCATGCACACCGACGTAAGTGTTTTTGATGTGTCCTCGTCAAAGCCCGCGGCGGAAATCAGCTCAAATACAACCTGTCCGACGGCGCAAATCGCTCCGCCGAAAACAAACGCTTTCGCGCAGTTTATCAGTGTGTTGCTTTTGGGCGAGCTCGCCTTAACGATTTTATCATACTCCTTAGGTGAAACCATACAGTTCTCTCCTTTTACTTTGTGCGGTCTAAACTTTATTCTTTGCGGAAATTTTTTAATTATGTTTAATTTATCACTTTATTTTTTATAATTGATGTTGTATAATAATTATATGTGTAATTTTATCTTGGAGGGGAATACCTTGGAGCATTATCTTGACAACAGCGCGACAACAAAAACGTCCGAAAAGGCGGCGCGCGCGGCTTTTGAGATAATGACTCAAAACTACGGCAATCCCTCGTCGCTTCACGGCATGGGAATAAAAGCCGAAAACGAGCTCAGACTTGCGCGCAAAACGGTTGCTTTGCGCATGGGCGCGTCCGACGAAGAGGTGTTTTTTACAAGCGGCGGAACAGAAGCAAATAACCTTGCGCTGTTCGGAACGGCTTACGCAAACATCAGGCGCGGAAAAAAGCTTGTGGTGTCCTCGGTTGAGCACAGCAGCGTTATTGAGGCGGCAAAGCGCCTTGAGGCCGAAGGCTTTAACGTGGCGTACATAAATCCGCGTTCAAACGGTATAATTCATCCCGCCGACGTAGCGGCGCAGGTTGACGGTGAAACCGCGCTTGTGTCCGTAATGCTTGTCAACAATGAAAGCGGAGCGGTTATGCCGGTTAAGGATATTTTTGAAGCGGCAAAGCTCAAAAACCCCTCGATAATTTGTCACACCGACGCTGTTCAGGCGTTCGGAAAGCTTGAGATTAAAGCGCGCAGACTCGGCGCCGAGCTTATCAGCGTAAGCGCGCACAAGGTTCACGCCCCAAAGGGCTGCGGAGCTGTTTATATAAAAAAAGGAGTAAGGCTCGTTTCACGTCAATACGGCGGCGAGCAGGAGAAAAAGGTTCGTCCCGGCACTGAAGCGCTGCCTTCAATTGCGGCGTTCGGCGTTGCGTGCGGCGAATTCGACATCAGGGGAAATTTTGAAAAGGTTGAGAAGCTAAACGCTTACGCCCGTGAACGGCTCGGGAAAATTGACGGAGTTTTGTTCAATTCTCCAAGCAGCGCTTTGCCGTATGTTTTAAATATTTCGGCAGGCAGGGTGAGAAGCGAAACAATGCTTCATTTTTTGGAGGAGCGCGGTGTTTACGTTTCCTCGGGAAGCGCCTGCGCAAAGGGAAAGCCGAGCCACGTGCTTTCCGCTATGGGCTTTGACAAAACCAGAGCCGACAGCGCGCTGAGAATCAGTTTTTCAAAGTATAATACGGAGCAGGACGTTGACGCGCTGTGCGAAGGCATCGCGCTGGGACTTAAGGTTCTTGCCCACAGATAATAAAGGTTGGTATATGAAAGAAATATTGCTTTTAAAGGACGGCGAAATTGTACTTAAGGGGTTAAACCGCCGTCAGTTTGAAGATGTACTTAAGAGAAACATCAAAACCGCCCTCAAGGGCTTGGGCAGGTTTGAAATCACTTCGGCTCAGTCCACGGTTTATGTCAGCCCTCTTGACGACGATATTGATTTGGACGAAGCCTGCGACCGCGTTTCGCGCGTGTTCGGGCTGGCAAGCTTTTCAAGAGCCGCGATGTGCCCCGAAAAAACGATTGAATCCGTGTGCGAAACCGCTCCCGTTTACCTTGAAAAAACGCTTAGGGCGGCAAAGACCTTTAAGGTAGAGGCAAAGCGCAGCGATAAAAAATTCCCGTACAAATCCCCCGAAATCTGCCGTGAGGCAGGCGGCGCTATTCTTGCCGCGCATCCGCATTTGTCGGTTGACGTTCACAATCCCGACGTTACGGTTTATGTTGAAATCCGCGACTTCGGCGCGTATATCCACGGCGACGCCGTAAGGGGCGCGGGCGGAATTCCCGTAGGCACGGGAGGCAAGGCGCTTGTGCTCATCAGCGGCGGCATAGATTCACCCGTAGCCGCGTATATGATGGCAAAGCGCGGAATAAAGCTTACCGCCGTTCACTTCGCAAGCCCTCCGTACACAAGCCTGCGCGCGGAGGAAAAGGTTGTGCGTTTGCTTGAAAAGGTCAGTCGTTATTCCGGACCGATGAAGATGTACACCGTTCCGTTTACCAAGCTTCAGGAAAAGCTCAGGGACGACTGCCCCGAGGAGCTTTTTACAATTATAATGCGCAGACTTATGATTCAGATTTCCCAAAGGATCGCGGCTCAAAACGACTGCGCCGCGCTTATTACCGGCGAAAGCCTGGGACAGGTCGCAAGCCAGACAATAGGCGCGCTCTGCTGCACTGACGAGGCGGCGGAAATTCCTGTTTTCCGTCCGCTTATCGGTATGGACAAGCAGGAAATAATTGACATATCTTATAAAATAGACACATTTGAAACCTCAATAGAGCCTTACGAGGATTGCTGTACGGTGTTCACTCCGAAGCATCCGCGCACAAAGCCCGTGCTTAAGTTTGTTAAGCAGGCTCAGGAGCAGGCGGGCTTTGACGCTTTGATTGAGGAAGCTTTGCAAAATTTAAAAACCACGTATATATCATACTGAGCCCGGGGCAAGGGCGTATGAAAGGATGGTATAAGTGTATATAGAAATTATCTCCGTAAGTAAGAAAAAAGAAACAGACACACTGCCCGACCGCCGCCAAGAGCTTAGCCAAACTCTTAATAAATACGGCTTTACCCTTAACGACGTCAAGAAAACCCTTCTTAATTCAACAGCGATAAACTCAACGCTGAACAAGATAGTTAAATCGGACAGCAAGCCTGACGTTGTAATAATTACAAACGCGCTTCGCACCAAGGACAGCAAGTCCTTTAAGAAATACTTTGTTGAAACGGTCGTAGCCGCGGAACGCGGCGAAAGCGAGCCCGTGCCCAAGGACTACTGGAAAAAACGCAACAAGGTTATAAAGGAAGCGCGAATACGAAAAGCTCCCGAAGAAGAAATCAAAAAGCTTGAGGACAGCTTTTTGCTCACGCGCAAAAAGGCAAAGGTGTTTTCGCTGGGCGATTTCGGAAACAAATACAAAGGCTACTGCTTTATGTACAAGGGCGTTCGGGTCGCGGCTGTCCCCAAGGAAGAGCTGACCGGCCACGAAATCAATGAAATCATTGCCCTTGCGGCGGCGCGTACAACCGAAATCTTCGAAAACTCCGCAAACGATTATCCCGACGGATTCAGCGAAGTAAAGTACGAGCCCGAAAAAACAGGCTTTGTAAACCGTTATATTCCGCTCAGGAGCGACAGCAAAAAAGAGGTTGCCAGAAAATGCGTTGTAATCGCGGCGTTCATGGTTTTCCTCGCTGCGCTGGGACTTTTGTTCTACAACATGATTTACCTCAGCCTTCGCAACGCGCAGATTAACGGCGAAATTCAGCGCATAGCCCACGGCTATGACGAGGAAGGCGACGGCGAGGGAAAAAACAAGGGCATTGACTGGGACGCTCTTAAAAGGATAAACAAGGAAATCGTGGGCTGGCTTAAGGTTGACAAAACCCAAATTGACTACCCTGTGCTCTGGCACAAGGGCGACGACATGAACAGCCAGTACTACCTTGACCATAACTATAAAAACGAGTACGACAGCTACGGCAGCGTTTTCCTTGACTACCGCTGTAAAAACGGCACAGACTGCAAAAACGTTGTGCTTCACGCCCACCACATGAACGACGGCTCAATGTTCGGCAACCTCATGAATTACGGCGGCACAACGGGCAACCTTGAATTTTATCAAAAGGTGCCGTTAATTGAATTTGACACACCCAAGGCAAACGGAAAGTATAAAATAATTTCCGTGTTCAAGACAAATACGCTGTCAAGCCACGGCGAATTCTTTAATTATATGATAGGCGATTTCCAAAACGAAAAGGATTTCATGAATTACGTTTACAACGTAAGAATCCGCTCGCTTATCAACTGTCCCGTAACCGTTAACGAGGATGACGAGCTCATTACGCTTTCAACCTGTTCTTATGAGTATACAAACTTTAGAACCGTTGTTGTCGCGCGTAAGGTAAGAATCGGCGAAAGCGAAAAGGTTGACGTCAAAAAGGCGTCGCTCAACTCAGGCGCCGTTTGGCCTCAGGTTTATTACAGCTCAATGGGCGGCACAAGGCCTAAGGTTACGGATTTTACCACCGAATATCTTGCAAAAAATATCAAATGGTACGACGGCAAGTTCCGCTTTAAGGATCAGAAGGTTCAGGTAACCGACGGCCACGGTACAACCGCTCCGCCCACCACAAAGGCGGCAACCACCTCGGGCTCGACCTCGGGCAGTACCGGTTCGTCAACCGCGGGCACACGTTCAACCACAAAACCGGTCGTTTACTGCACCGTCAAGTTTATCAACTACGACGGCTCAAAAATAAGCGAGCAAAAGGTTGAGTACGGTAAGGCGGCAAAGAAACCCAAGGATCCCGTCAAGCCCAGCGACACTTACTATGATTATATATTCAAGGGCTGGCAGCTTGACTTCAGCAAGGTTACTTACAACATGGTAATCGCGCCGAAATTCGAACCTAAGCTCAAGCCGCAGTACGCGCAGTAAGGAGGCAGCCATGAATTGCAGAATAGTTTTTTATTCCGCCAAAAAAACCTCCTACTGCGAAAAGGCGCTTAAAAAATGCGTCTCGGGTATGGGACTCAACGTAAAAACCGCCGCCTACGCCGTTGACGGCCAAACCCTGGGCGTGCAGGTTATTGAAGCTTTTGCGGACTGCGACGTGGTTTTTGTTGTCGGAGGTCTTGACTTCGGCGACAGAAGAAGCGTTAAAACCGTTATTTCAAACGCGGTTAAATATATTGAAACAGACGAATGTAAAAAGCTTAATAACAACCTCGGCAACGACGGGTATCTGCTCAGGGCAGGCTGCCAGATTCTTGTGCTTCTGCCCGACGAGCCCGAACAGCTTGAAGCTGTTTTAAGCGGCTGCGCGGCGGATTATTTAAGCGCGTACGCTAAATCCGCTTGACAAAACATGCCTTATTGCGTACAATACGGTGTGGATAAATAATACCTGTAAATTTTTATAAACAGACTGTGAGGGTATGTGATTATGAACACTAAAACATTTGAGGAATACGAATCAGTTGTCCGCTCTTATTGCAGACATTTTCCAAAGGTGTTTACCAACGCCAGGGGCGCTGTTATCACCGATGAGGACGGCAATGATTATATCGACTTTTTCTG
>DOUO01000127.1:0-1100 GCA_003520555.1 Oscillospiraceae bacterium | reverse complement strand
GGCGCGGGCGCTGTGAACTACGGCCACAACAATCCCTACATAAAGCAGAAAATGGTTGATTATCTTATGACCGACGGAATCATCCACGCGCTTGATATGTACACCGTGCCAAAGCGCGAGTTTATTGAAACGCTTGAAAAGAGAATCATCGAGCCGCGCGGACTTAATTACAAAATCCAGTTCTGCGGCCCCACCGGTACCAACGGCGTTGAGGCGGCAATCAAGCTTGCCAGAAAAAACAAGGGCAGAAGAAACATCTTCGCCTTCATGGGCTGCTTCCACGGCATGACGCTCGGCGCGCTTTCGCTCACCTCCGAAATGTACGCGCGCAACGGTGCGGGCGCTTCGCTTAACGATGTAACTCACATCCCGGCTCCCTATATGTTTGAGGGACTCGACGTAATCAAATATATGCAGACCTTGCTTGACGACGACCATTCCGGCGTTGAAAAGCCCGCCGCGGTGGTTATGGAAACCCTGCAGGCGGAGGGCGGAATCCGTCCCTTCACAGACGAATTTTTAAAGGACGTCCGCGCGTTCTGCGATAAAAACGACATCCTCATGATTGTTGACGATATCCAGGTGGGCTGCTGCCGCACAGGCACATTCTTCTCATTTGAGCGCGCCGGCATTGTTCCCGACATGGTAATCATGTCAAAATCAATCGGCGGTTTGGGCATGCCGCTTTCAATCGTGCTCCTCAAGGAAGAGCTTGACGAATGGAAGCCCGGCGAACACAACGGCACCTTCCGCGGCAACCAGCTTTCGTTTGTTGCCGGCAAGGCTTCGTTTGACTGGCTTCTTGAAAACAACGTTGAGGCTGAAACTCAGCGCAAGGGCGAAATCGTTAAGGATTTCCTCGAAAAGGAAGTTATTTCGCTTGACGACAGGCTCGAGCTCCGCGGCATGGGCTTAATCTGGGGTATCGACTTCGGAAAAATCAATCCCGAGCTCTCCGAGCGCATCATCGAAAGATGCTTCGAACAGCAGCTTATCTGCGAATGCGCCGGCAGAGACGGCGCGGTTCTTAAAATCATGCCTCCGCTGGTAATTGAGGACGACCTTCTTATGAAGGGACTCGAAATTATCGCTAAAGCAGC
>DOUO01000009.1 GCA_003520555.1 Oscillospiraceae bacterium | reverse complement strand
TTCCTCGGCGGCTTCGGCAGACTGTATGCCGTTGACGTTGCCAAGAACGGATTTGACGCGATTATTCCCACCATGCTGCAGACGAGCCTTTCCGATTTGCTGATTGCGGTGGTGGTGATTCTGGTGCTCTCCGCCTCCATGTCCACCCTCAGCTCGCTGGTTATCGCTTCCAGCTCTACCCTGACAATTGACCTGCTCAAGGACAACATCATCAAGAAGATGAGCGACAAAAAGCAGGTTGTACTGATTCGTGTGTTCGTCGTCGTCTTTATCGCTATTTCCGCGCTGATTGCCATTTACCAGACGCAGAGCCAGAACGAAAGCGTCAAGTTCATCGCGCAGCTGATGGGCGTTTCCTGGGGTGCGCTTGCCGGCGCGTTCCTCGCTCCCTTCCTCTACGGTCTGTACTGGAAAAAGACCACCAAGCTCGCCTGCTGGGTCAGCTTTATCTTCGGCGCGGGAATTATGCTGCTCAACCTGTTTGCGCGCAACATCTTCCCCGCGATTTTGCAGTCGCCGATTAACTGCGGCGCGTTTGCGATGCTCGCCGGACTGATTATTGTTCCGGTTGTCAGCCTGATTTCACCGAAGCCCGACAAAAAAGCCGTGGACGAAGCGTTTGAGTGCTATAACAAAAAGGTTTTGGTTAAGCAGAAGGACGCGCTTGAAGAAGATTAATCGCTTTGAATATTTAACAGTTTAACTTAAGGGAGGCGGCGTCGCCTCCCTTTTTCGCAATATATACCGATAAGCCCGTATCAATGACAGGTTTTAACAAAAACACGAAAAATTCACTGTAAATCGCGGAAAATCATATTGAAAATTCATCAATTATATGATAGAATTGATATAATGTTCACATTTCCTTAATGTGGAAACAGAAAAACAAAAGGGAGATTATTATGGAAAAAAGAAATTCATTTTCGGGCTCCATAGGATTTGTTCTGGCCGCGGCGGGTTCAGCCGTAGGTTTGGGAAATATTTGGAGATTCCCATACCTTGCCGCTAAGGACGGCGGCGGACTGTTTTTGGTGGTCTATCTTATCCTTGCGCTCACATTTGGATTTACACTGCTTGTAACCGAGGTTGCAATAGGCAGAAAAACCAAGCAGGGCTGTCTTACAGCATACGGAAAAATCAACAAACACTGGTCGTTCCTCGGCCCGATTGCCACGATTGTACCGTTCATGATTTTACCGTACTACTGCATTATCGGCGGTTGGGTACTTAAATACTTCTTTGTATTCATCACGGGTCAGGCAACGGCTTCGGCAGGCGACGATTATTTCGGAAGCTTCCTCGGAAATCCTACCGAAATGATTATTTTCAACCTTATTTTCCTGGTCGCGACCTGCTTAGTTGTTTTCCGCGGCGTTAACAAGGGAATTGAAAGCCTTTCGAAGGTGCTTATGCCCATTTTGCTGTTCCTGATTATCGGCATTTCAATTTACTCAATGACAATCAAATCAAACGGCAGAAGCGGCATTGACGGCTTTTTGTACTACGTTGTGCCGAATGTTGCCGACAAAACCGCGGGCGATATTTTCTCGGTGGTTATGGACGCCATGGGACAGCTGTTTTACAGTATAAGCGTAGCGATGGGCATAATGGTAACCTACGGTTCTTACTTCAAGGACAAGGACAACCTTATGCGTTCGGTTAATCAGATTGAAATCTTTGACACCGTTGTCGCTTTCCTTGCGGGAGTAATGATTATTCCGGCTGTTTTCGTATTCATCGGCCCCGAGGGTATGCAGGGCGGCCCCGGACTGATGTTTGTGGCAATGCCTAAAATCTTTGCCAACATGGGCTTTGCCGGTACAATTATCGGCTGCGTATTCTTCCTGATGGTTCTGTTCGCGGCGCTGACAAGCTCGGTTTCAATTCTCGAAGCAATTGTTTCTTCATTTATTGACAAAACAGGCACAACCCGCAAAAAAGCCACTATCTTTGAAGGCGCGGTCGCCATGGCGCTCGGCGTGCTGATTTGCCTCGGCTTCAACGTCCTCGGCTTCCTTAAGCTTGATTTGCCCAACAACCCCGGCGCGGAGCTGCTTACAATCTTTGATTACCTCAGCAACAACATTCTTATGCCGATTGTGGCTATCGGAACATGTATCCTCATCGGATGGATTGCAAAACCGAAAACGATTATTGACGAGGCGACGAAGAACGGCGAAAAGTTCATACGAAAATATTTGTATATCGGTATGGTTAAGGTGGTCGCGCCTATTATGCTGATTATACTTTTCCTCGGTTCAATCGGAATTATAAAATTTTAATAACGCATAACAAACCCCTGCAAGGATTGTCCCTACAGGGGTTGATTTTTGCGGCTATTTGTTATTAAGCACTTCTCTTTCGGCTGAAATTTCCCTGTACAGCTCATAAGAAGTGAATTCGATGTTCGTATCGGTCTTTACGGCTTTTAACGCCACGGGCGTTTTTTGACGCTTTAACTGATTGAGGAATATGTTTAGCATCGCTCCGTAAAAATCCGCGAGATAAAGCATTTCTTCATCGAAATCCGAATCAGCCTTCACGGTTTTGTCGTCGTCAAGCCCCAAAAGCGATTTAAGCTTCAGCCCGAATTCTTCCTTACTGACGGTCTGCGAGGCAATGTTTAGCTTGTGGCACAGCATTTTTATCTTCGCCGCCTTGCCCTTTTCAATGTTGTATAAAAGTACCTTCGTCATACGTTACTCCTGTGTGGTTTTCTCCATTTTAGCACATAACCGGCTGAAATACAACATTAATTATTACAGTTGCGACAAATTTCCCAAACGCAAACTTCCTCGTATACAATTGAACTGTAACGGGGAAATAAGATTGGATAAACGCAAGTATTTAAGTGGAGTACAAAATAGACTCGGAGAACTTTTTATTACAATATTAGACACAGAAAACACTCTACGGTTATCTCCGTTATGTTTGATGATTCCATTATAAACGGAGAAGAATGATAAATCGAATGTTCGGATTAAAAAAGTCTTAAATACAGAAAAACGCCGTTCCGGCTTTT
>DOUO01000092.1:3099-4083 GCA_003520555.1 Oscillospiraceae bacterium | reverse complement strand
ATTTTACCGAAGGAAAGCTTCCCAGAATAAGAGTATCCGATTCGCTGTTGAAAAGCGGCGGAAACGGATGCGTCACCCTTGCGTTTTCGCTCATTTTTTCATCCTCCTGATGTACTCAAAGGTTGCTTTTTCGCCTTTGTCGCGGAGCATTTCAAGCAGAAAATTAAGCTGCTGTTCGGTTTTTTCATGCATGCGGTGCTTGCCCTTTACACGAAGAAAATATGTGTAGGGGTCGGAGTCGGTATAGCTTTTTCCGTTGTAAATTTTGCTTGCCGCGACTCGGTCGCAAAACATTTCAACCAGGTACCGCGTCGGCATTTCCACGTTTTCGATTTGCTTGGTTTTGGGATTGTAGTCGTTCCAATATTCGTAGTGGTGGCGGTTTCTGCCCTTGTGGTGCATCCACGCGCGCGAAGCTCCGTAAAGCTCGCGTTCCCTTTCATTGGGACTGCGGTCGCCCTGATAAAACCTGGCTCCGGGAATAAACTCGGTAGGGCTGTATTTTGACAAATCATGCCTTAAGCCCTGCCACAGAATTCCGGCTCTGGCGCAGTTGGCAATTACCTTGTGACGGTGCTTTGTGATTGTTAAAAAATGCTTTAACGGATGTGCCATATTGTCTCCTGACTGACAGTAGGGCTCGAAAAAAACGAACCCTACCAAGTAAATTATATTTAACCTGCTTTTTTGGCGGTTTTGTCAAACAGCTTCAAAAGCGTTGCGTTGTCCGCCGTGCCTGTGCCCTTCATGCCGTTTGCCTGCTGGAACTGCTGCACCGCTTTTTCCGACACGTCGCCGTAATAACCGGTAACGTTATCGGCTTCTTCGATGTAGCCAAGGTCGTAAAGGCGTTTTTGCATGATTTTTACGTTTGCGTTTTCATCTTCCTTTTTTAGAGATACTCCGGTAAGGGTGATTTTATACTGAGCGGCAACCGAGGTGCCGGTTTGACCTGCCTCCTGCGCAGCCTGTGTAGCTTGCTGT
>DOUO01000092.1:0-2975 GCA_003520555.1 Oscillospiraceae bacterium | reverse complement strand
GGCTTTTGTAGCCTGTTGAGCCTGGGTTGCCTGAGTAGCCTGCTGAACCTTAACGTTCTGCGTAGCCTGCTGAGCCTGAGCGTCGGTTGTTTCGTTGGGATTTGAACGCTTGCCCTTATAAACAAAGTCAACCATTCTTTTTACGGTATTAACAGCCGTGCCGCCCTGACGCTTCATTTCGTTTTCGGTGATCTGAAGCACGTTATTATCCCTTACAGCGGGAAGCTTTGAAATAACCGGGTCGGTTTTAATTGCCTTAAGCACAGCGGCGTCGGAATAGAAAATATACTTCGGCTTTGTCTTGTTAAGCAGCTGAACGTCAACGGTGTCCTCATCAACCTCAGCCGCGATATTTTCGCAGTTTGTGTATTTAAGCAGCATTTCACCGTAGGTGTTCTGCGTCATGATTTTAAGGTTATCACCCTCGGAATAAAGGTAACATACCGTATCGGGAGTGTTTTTGGAGTTGGGATCGACGGGGATTGACGACTGAATCTGCTTGAGTTCGTCAATCAAGCGCTTGTAGCTTTCCTCGCCTTTTACTGAGCCGCTGATTTTTCCTCCCAGGATTTTACCGGCAGCGGTGTAGCTTGACTGAAGCTGCTTCTGAGTTTCGGCAAACGAAATTGAAACCACCTTGATTCCGTCCGCCTCAAGACTTTTTGCGGATGAAGCCGAAAGCTCGCCGGAAGCGAATACAACCGTCGCGCCGGAATCCTTGATTTTGCCTACGCTGGGATTTGAGCTGTCGCCCACGCTCGGAGCCGCCGCCAAATCGGTTTGGTTCACTTGGTCGCTTCTGCCTACGATTTTGCCGTCATATCCCATAAAGGCGATGATGTCGGCGGCGTTTGCGTCCAAAACGACAATATTTTCGGGTTCTTTTTCAATTTTGATGTTTGCTACTTCTACGGGATATTCCGTACCCGCGCAGCCGGCAAAAATAACCGCCGATGTAACGGCAACCGCGGCTGCAAGTAATAGTGAAAGCAGTTTCTTCATAATAATCCTCCGTTTAATATCCGGTAATTTCAGCAGGAAAGCGAGTCAACGTACTGTCTGGCGCATCTCGGCGAACGTCCGCCCTTTGACAGCGCAAAGCGTTCCGCGCCTGCGCAAAGCTCGTCCTTCGGTATATCTGCGCCGCGTTTTTCGGCAATTGCGCAAACAATTTCCAAAAACTGAGCCTTGCTTGGAATTGTGAAACATACGTTAAGCCCGAAGCGGTCGGAAAGCGACAGACTTTCCTGCATATTATCACGCATATTTACATCGTCAACCTCAAACGAGCGGTCGGAAAGCTTTTCCTTGACAATGTGCCTGCGGTTTGAGGTGGCGTAAATCACGGCGTTCTTCGGCCTTGCGGAAACTCCGCCCTCAAGCACCGCCTTGAGCGCCGTGTAGCTTTGGTCCTGATGCTGGAATGAAAGGTCGTCTATAAAGATAATAAACTTCATCGGAAGCGCGGAAATTTTGTCCGCGAGCAGCGGAAAATCAACCAGACGTTCCTTGGGAATTTCAACAATGCGGAGTCCGCGCGAACGGAATTCGTTTGCAACCGCCTTAACGGTTGAGCTTTTGCCGGTGCCCATGTCGCCGTAAAGCAGACAATTGTTGCAGGTTTTTCCGTCCAAAAACGCCTTTGTGTTAGCCACTACCGTATTCCTTTGGCGTTCGTAGCCCGTGAAATCGTCCATGTCAATTTTATCGTAGTGAAGCACGGGGCGGATGTCGCCGTTTCTCCACACAAACATTTTGTAGCGCGCGAAAATACCGCAGCCGTTTTTTGAGTACCAGTCCGCTATTTTGTCAAGCGAACCGTCAAACATTTTGAAGCTTTCAACACATTCGCCCGCGCTCCACCTTGGCATTGAACCGGCAATTTCGGCAATTTCATCGTAATATTTGTACGAATTCAGAAGCTCGTCCGCGCTTAAGTTTGCGGCGTCCGCGATTGTGCGGCAATCGCTTTTTACCGCTGACAAGACTTCTTCCGGCAGCGAGGAGTAATTTCCTGCCGCGGCGGCCTTTGTGAAGCAGTTTTCATCAAAAAGCGCGGCTTCGGTAAGCGCGTACGCAAGCTTGTTTGAACAGCCGCGTTCACTTATCAAAGCGAAAAAGTTGCCGTACATTTCCAAAAAAGTTTCCGGTTTTTCGCCGATGGCGCAAAGCAAATTATAATATGCCCTTACTACGCTGCGTTTCAGAATTCCTCTGAAAACCGAAAGCGAGCAAAGACGCAGCTTTACAGAGTTTACCTTGTCCATGATATCATTCCGTTCCGTTATTCCCAATCTATAATATTATACTACCACCCTATCTTCCGTGTCAAGTATTTTAAAGCGCGATATAGCGGCAACGGCATTTACCTTATAAACAATATTTCATCTTGAGAGCGCTGAATGCGGTATTAGTATATAATGATTCTTTTGCCGAAAACGCAGGGTTCGGTCAAGACCGAACCCTGCGATTAGCTTTATATGATTTTATACAGCTTGAAAAAGCTTAAATTGTTTCGAAATCCTCGGCCGGGGTATCGTCGCTTATAAGCTCGGGCTTGGTGCTTTCAAGCTCAACCTTTGCGTAGCGCTGCATGCCGGTACCTGCCGGGATAAGCTTACCTATGATAACGTTTTCCTTAAGACCTACCAGCGGGTCGACCTTGCCCTTGATTGCGGCGTCTGTGAGAACCCTTGTTGTCTCCTGGAAGGAAGCCGCGGACATGAAGCTGTCCGTTGCCAGCGCAGCCTTTGTGATACCGAGGAGAAGCTGTGTAAAGGTTGCTTCACGCAAATCGGTTTCGCCTGCGGCAATGCGCTTTTTAATCAGCTCGTTTTCATAGAGCACGTCGTTTTTATCGTAGGTCTGACCTGACAGGAAGCTTGTGCTGCCCGCGTCGTCAACCTTAACCTTACGCATCATTTGGCGTACAATTACCTCGATGTGCTTATCGTTGATTTCAACACCCTGCAGAC
>DOUO01000058.1:2623-2900 GCA_003520555.1 Oscillospiraceae bacterium | reverse complement strand
GACGGCAAGGTTAACGGTCTTGATTCAAGCGTATTTGCCCGTTACCTGGCAGGCTGGACTGACTATGAAGCAAAGATAGTGAATTGGGACGCTGCCGACATAAACGGCGACGGCAAGGTTAACGGACTCGATTCAAGCATACTTTCCCGTCATCTGGCAGGCTGGACTCAATACGACAAATATTTTGTTTCGCGTACTTAACATCGGTGTTATCAATAACGTCGGCGTTTCGCGAGAAACAATGCTTCGGTAAGAAACCGCGAGGGCAAAACATACA
>DOUO01000058.1:0-2563 GCA_003520555.1 Oscillospiraceae bacterium | reverse complement strand
CATACATATAATATGGGAGCGTACCGTTTGGCACGCTCCCGTTTTTGCGAAAACATAATTATTCTTCGGTTCCGACTCCGTATTCATAAGGCTTTTCGCCTGTCAAAAACTCAATGCTCCGTTCAATGGAATCAACCGATGTTCCCCAGTCGGCTCCGCGGTTGCGGTAGTCAAACATTGTGGCAAAATGCGAAATATCCTTCTTTAAATCCGACAGATACGTTTTTGTAAGCTCGGCGGTGTCGGCGTGGAAATCTCCCAGATATTTTGACGGAACGCCGTTTTTGCCCATTGCCGCGGTCATAATAAACTGATAATGCTTAAGGCAGATAAACGGCTGAGCCTTGTACAGCTCTCTGAACTCTCCGCCCTTTACCCACTCGGCAAAAACCGTTTCAACCAGGTGGTGCATATCGCGCTCAACACGGTTGCAGACATAGCAGGAGGAAAGCTCTGTTTTAATGGCTTCAAGCTGTTTTTTGTCAGGCTTGCCGCCTGTTTTTTTGGGCATAAGCTTTTCCGATATTTCCTGCAAATGACTTTCCAAAATCAATGCGTTCGGCAGTTTTTTGCCGGATTGGCTCATTTTTGAAAAGTGACGGTGGCAAAAACCTGTTTTGTTTGTTTCAACTCTGACGCTCGGCTCCATCATGGCGTCGCCCGTAACAAAGTCAACGTACTGGTCTTCAAGCATTGCCTCCATGCGGCACAGCGGACATCCGCACTTGGGCGCGAACAGGTCGTTAATCGGTATGGTAACAATGGTTTCTTTCATTTCAAAAACTCCTAAAATTATTAATAAAAATATTGTATCATATTATCGAAAAATATGGTATACTTTTTTTAGATTTTATTACAAAACGGAAGTGAAAATATGAGCGATACATTAATAATAGAAAATGTCACGGATCTTGACCTCGGGCAAACCCTTGACTGCGGACAAAGCTTTCGCTGGATTCGGCAGGACGACGGTTCCTTTTCCGGCGTGGCGTTCAACAAAAGTGTAAACGTTTCGCTTGACGGAACAACAATGACAATAAAAAACGCGCGCGAAGCCGACCGTGAGCTCTGGAGCGATTATTTTGACCTGGGGCTTGATTACGGAAAAATCCGCGCCGATATCAGCAAAATTCATCCCGTGCTCGCCGAAGCGGCACAGTACGCTCCCGGAATCCGAATACTGCGCCAGGAGCCCTACGAAGCGCTTTGTACCTTTATTATTTCACAAAACAACAACATCAAGCGCATAAAGGGCATTGTTGCCCGTCTTTGCGAAAGCTTCGGGGAAAAACTGTCCGACGGAAGCTTTGCTTTTCCGAATCCAAAGGTAATGGCGTCGCTTACGCCCGAAGATTTAGCTCCGCTTCGCGCGGGGTTCAGGGCGCGTTACCTTTGCGACGCGGCAAAAAGGGTAAACGACGGCGAGGTTGACCTGGAAGCCTGCCGTACGCTTGAATATGAAAACGCGCGCGCCGAGCTGATGAAGATCACGGGCGTGGGCGTAAAGGTTGCCGATTGCACCCTGCTTTTCGGCATGCACCGCATTGAGGCTTTTCCCGTTGACGTGTGGATGAAACGCGCCATGGAGCGGCTGTTTCCCGGCATGACAGGAGAAGATTTCGGCGAATACGCGGGAATTGCTCAGCAGTACATTTTTCATTTCAGCCGAATGCATCCCGAGCTTTTTTGAACAGCTTTGAATTTCTTTCGTCAATTGATACAATTATAAGTATTGCAAAATAGGCAAAATAACGTTTAATTAGAAAAAATACACATAAAAGATTGCAAAAAATTTACTAAAAGACGATTGTTTTTTGATTGTTTCTTTTTTTTGGATATGTTATAATTATAAAAGAATAGTGTTCGTTTTAGAATACAATTATATTTAATGAAGGGATGATATTAATATGAGAAAGTTCAGAAAGCCGCTTTCGCTGCTTTTGGCGCTTATGCTCGCGTTAAGCATGTTCGGCGTCTGTGCTACAGCAAGCGCTGCCGAAACTCAGGAACCTTCCGCGGGAGGTCACACCGGCACAATTACCGTTACATCAAACGTCGCGCAGCCTGTAACGGTTGATTTCCATGAGTACAACGATACCGTAACGGTTACTTATTCTCTGCAGTCAACTCACAAAATTGTTAACACTCAGGCAACCGTTCATTATGATTCAAGCGTTTTGCAGCTCGACGAAATAGATTTGGATACAAATTTCCCTGTTCTTAACAAGGGTTCGCTTATTTTAAACACCAATATTGCCGACAACATTTATTTAAACGCTTCAAAAATTAATTTCTTTTCTTTTAAAAATCAAAGAGTATACTACACTCAGACATTTAATATTATCGGCGACGGCGACACAACCGTAAATCTGGAAATGGAAATTCTTACCGGCTCGGATCAGGATGACCCGAACCTCGCGACAAGCGAAAATGATGTTGAGCTTGTTACCTTTGGTACAGTTGTTACCGACGAATTTACCTTTACCGCAAACGCCGAGCTTTCAGGCGAAGAGCCCGCGACCGACGGAGCTACAATTAAGGTAGTAGTACCCGATTCATATCT
>DOUO01000133.1 GCA_003520555.1 Oscillospiraceae bacterium | reverse complement strand
CGTTTGGATTTCTTGCTGTCGTCGCCGCCGAGGTTGGCTGCCATTCGGTTATATTCCTGATTTTCAAAGGTTCCGGCGTTGCCGGAGGAAATATAGTAGTCGAGGTCGGCTTGCTCAAATTTATCAAGCACTCCGCCGGTAAATACCTTTTGGGAAAGGCGGCGTATTTTTTCTTCAAAGCCGGTAATTTCCAGCTTTTTTAGCTCAGCATTA
This sequence comes from Oscillospiraceae bacterium, assembly GCA_003520555.1. Taxonomy (GTDB): domain Bacteria; phylum Bacillota; class Clostridia; order Oscillospirales; family Acutalibacteraceae; genus Ruminococcoides. The sequence goes on along the minus strand of DOUO01000133.1, from coordinate 2,763 downwards.
AGATAATCCCGATTCAAATCAGTGTGCGCGCGGAGAAATACATACACGTCGAGCAGCGAGCGCAAGCCCGTTCCGCCGCGTATATAGTGCTTATAGGTATGTGCGAGAACAAACAGGTAAAAGTCCTCGTCCGTCATCTTTCGGCAGTAAGCCGAGGCGTCCGCGGGCAGCAGTTTTGCCTGTATATTCTTAAAATAGCGGTATTGCCGCGGATAACGGCTTTCATCAAACAGCGAGCGGTGCATTTCAAATTCGAGCGTAGGCGGCTTGTTGTAAATATCGTGGTTGTCTTCTCCATACAGTTTACAGGTATATCCAAGCCCTTCCATAATCGTCCGGACGTCCTTCATCCGCGTGCTGTCAACAAGAATATCATTGTCGGTCATTTGACGCATTGCGGCTTTGGGGTACAAGTCCTTGAGCAAAATTCCCTTTAGAGGCAGATGCCAAATTTTCGACTTTTCCAATTCCCGCGCAATCGCCATACGCTCTATTTCAAAAAGCGCCAGCTTGCGGATTGCCTTTTTTTTGGCTTGGTCAAAGGCGTGCGGAAGGGTGACGACCTGTTCCATCGCAAAGGCGACGGCGGCGGTGAGCATGTGCTCCTGCGACAAGCGAAAAACCTCCGCCAAATCCATATTGACAACGCGCTCTTTGTCGGGCGTTTCTTCGTTGACGGCGCAGGACGCAAGATAAGTCACATCCCCGGCAATACGCGCGTTGCGTTCCGTCAGGGTTTCCGCAGGGTAAGTTTTGCCGTTTCGCACAATACCTGTCAGCACGCCGATAATGTGCTTGTCGGTGATACCTTTTTCAATAAAAGTGCGGTTGTCGCCCTTCATTGAATATTTACCCTTTTTGATTGCGACAATGCGGTGCAGTACATACTGTCCGCTGTCGCGCTTGTAAAGCGGCACGTCACCGACCTTCAGCGGTTCTTTGACGGCTTCAATAATCAGTAAATCGCGCGCGCGGATAATGGGAAACATACTGTCTCCCACATTGGTATAAACCAATTTGCCCTGCTCGGCGATAATATCCTCAAACTTTTTATTCATACATTTTGTCCCTAAAATTGTTCCGCTGTTTTAACGGGCGAAACGCTTTTTTATACTAATTCCTGATAGAATTGAATTCGCGCACGTGCTCGCTTAATTCCTCAAGCTCCTGCTTTGAAAGCGACGGCAGATTTTCAAGCTTTTCTAAAAATGCGGAGATGGTTTCGTTTTCCCTTGCCTTTAAAAATTCTGTGTAATAGGCAACCACTACGCCCGGTACCATTGCGATGTTTACTGTTCCGGCAATGGTGACGATTATCGTGATTATTCTTCCTGAAACCGTAACCGGAACAATATCTCCGAAGCCGATTGTTGATGAAGCCACAAAGCAAAAATACAGTCCTTCAAAAAAGCCGTGAACACCCGGTTCAACGAAGCTTATCACAAGCCCTCCGATTATAAGCGCCGCCAAATAGACGTAAAATATTTTGATTGTGCCGGTATGCCTCAGTAATTTAATAACTCTGCCGACAGGCTTGTTACGCATAAAAAATCTCCTTTTAAAAGTCATGAAAAAATTATATCACGCGGTTTTATTTTTTTCAATAATTCAAATCGCCTTTGTATTGCAAAACATAAAATTTAATGTTAAAATAATTATATAAGCCTATAATAAATAATGTAACGGAATAAGAGAGGATAAAAATGTCAGACAAAAAAATTACCGCAGTCATTGGCGGTGAACGCTACGTGCCCTACAATGAACGAACCGGCAATGAATCTATAGTATATTTTACGCGCGATTTGTCGGCTGAAGGATTAAAGAAGGTTTACGAAAAGGTAAACGGTGAGATGAAAGGCAAAATTGCCGTTAAACTTCATACCGGAGAACAGCACGGACCAAACATCATTCCCCACGCGTGGGTTGAGGAGCTGTTTAAAAGCGAACCGGAGCTTAAAAACGCGGCTATTGTTGAAACAAACACATACTATGAGGGCGATCGTTACACCACCGAACAGCACCTTGAAACCCTGAAGGTTAACGGCTGGACGTTTTGCCCGGTAGACATCATGGACAGCGAAGGCACGGTAAAGCTTCCGATAAACGGTGGCAAATGGATGAAAGAAATGTGCCACGGCGCAACCATGACAAGTTACGATTCAATGCTCACCCTTACTCACTTCAAGGGACACACGATGGGTGGCTTCGGCGGCTCAAACAAAAATATCGGCATCGGATGTGCTGACGGCAGAATCGGCAAAAAGTGGATTCACACCCGCGAGGGCGAGGATATGTGGTCGATTGCCGAGGAAGAGCTGATGGAACGAATCACCGAATCAACCAAGGCGACAATTGATTTTTTCGGAAAAAACATCACATACGTAAACGTAATGCGCAATATGTCGGTTTCCTGCGACTGTGAAGGTCTTGGAGCTGAGCCTGTTGTTACTCCGAACGTAGGAATTTTGGCTTCAACCGACATTTTGGCAATTGACCAGGCTTGCGTTGACCTGATTTACGCCATGCGCAAGGATGAAAACCACGCTCTTGTTGAAAGAATTGAAACCCGCCACGGACACCGTCAGCTAAGCTGTATGAAGGAAATGGGTATGGGCAACAACAAATATATTCTGATTGACACCGACAACGGTGACGTAAGAATGGAGCAGAAGCAGGCGGTTGAAAATTTAAAACCCTTCACCGTGTAAACGTAAAACCCATTAAAAATTCACTGCGGTATACATTTAAGCAAAATGTATACCG
>DOUO01000076.1 GCA_003520555.1 Oscillospiraceae bacterium | reverse complement strand
GGTTCTTCAAGACTGTCAAGCGCGTGCTCAATTCGCGTCATAGCCTCGGCATTGAGGTCGTACATGCTTTTGTCAAACGAAAGAACCTCGGACATTGTAACGCCGAGCGCCTTGCAGATTTTATAAAGCGTGTCAATTGTCGGGCATTTTTCGCCCCTTTCAAGTCTGCCCAGATACGCCGGGTACAGCCCTGCCTTTTTGGCAAGCGCCTCCTGACTGATATCCGCTGAAAGCCGGAATTTTCGTATGTTGCCGCCTAATTTTTTGTTTAATAGCTCTCTGGTCATTGTGCGCCTCAAAAACATTGAAAGATATATGATTGCTAATTTATTACATAAAACATTTTAACACAAATGCACAGATTAGTCAATTAAAAAATCATATTTTAATGTAAAATTAATATAATTCTTTAGCCTGTTTTAATGTACAAAATCACTAAAAGCAAAGCCTCGGGCTAAAAAAACAAGCAGTTTTTCATCAGTGTGAAATTTAAACTTGAAAAATATATAATATAATTGTATAATATAGATTATGAATTTGAAAATTACCCGAGAGGATGATTATAATGGAATATACAAAGGCTTTTGAATTAATTGCCGGCAAGGTTGAGGAGGAGCTCACCAAGACAGGCTACACCCGTCAAAAGGTGGCGGCGGACGAGGGCGACAACCTTGTTGCGCTGTTCACAAGCACAAACGTCGCGTACTCCGTGGTTTACTTTACCGACAAACAGCAAATGGTTCTGCGTTCCTGCGCGATGACGGAGGAAGGCCCCGACAACGAGTGGAAAACCCTGTCCACTTGGCTTTACGACGACTATGTCGCAAGCCAGAAGGACGCCGAAAGCATTGCCAACGACTTTGTTGAAGGCGTTTCAAGCACCGCCGCAATCAAGCGCGCAAAGCAAATTAAGCAAAAGAAGAAAAAATCCGACGACGGAAACGCGGATCCGAAGTTTTTGGCAAAGCGTTTTGTAACATACTTCCCCGAGCTTAAGGAAGAAATCAAGCAGGAGGAGGACTGTTACTATCCCTTCCGCGGCGCGACCTTCGCAAAGGAACACATTGCTCCCAAGATTAAGCAGTACCTTGCGCGGGCAAACAGCAAGGAATGTGAAAAGCTTGCCGGTGTGTTTAACCTTCAGTACGGCAACGGCGACGTTGACACGCGCTCGATTATTACAATCGTTTTGCTTAATTCGCTTGACGACAGTGAATACGAGAAGCTTTCCGAATACTTTGACGAAGACATGGAAAAGGCAGGCAAGGCGGCGCGCGGCTTTATCGGCAAGCAGGTAAAGCCCGAAAGACCGAAGAAAAAAACCGTTTCAAGGTTCAGCACGCTTAACAGCCAAAGGTAAATACAGGTTTAACAAATTATCCGCGCGCGGGGTTTTTATCGGTAAAGCCCGCGCCGCGGCTTTTGTTTATATGTTACATAATTGTAAAAATTATCGAAAAAACGCTTGACTTATGCTCCGCGGTATGCTAAAATGGTTATACCTCTAAAAAGGGGCTTATTTTTTTGTCCCAATGAGGGAGGCTAAAAATATTCCGAATAACCGGGAGGTGCCGTTATGAGAGTTAAAATCACATTGGCCTGCACAGAGTGCAAACAGCGAAACTACAACACAATGAAGAACAAGAAGAACAGTCCCGACAGACTCCAGATGAACAAGTACTGCCGCTTCTGTAAGAAACACACTCTTCACAAGGAAACTAAATAAGGAGGTACATCATGGCTGACAAGAAGTCTGACGTTAATAAGGCAGATTCCAAAAAAGCGGATTCCAAAAAGGCTGCCGCCAAGAAAGCTGCCAAGAAAAAGCCCAATGTTTTTCAAAGGCTTTTTAAGTACCTTGTTGCTTGTAAGGGTGAACTGAAGAAAATAACCTGGCCTACCGCAAGACAAACATCAAAGAACTTCGGTATTGTAATTGCGGTTATCGTCATCATGGGCTTGTTTATCTTTGCCCTTGACCGCGGACTCTTTGCTCTGCTCGGTCTGGTTATGGACACTGCTTCTGTATAATCAGCGTGTTATTACTAAGCTTACGAAAGGAAGAAAGTTATAATGCCTGACTCAGAAGCAAAATGGTATGTTATCCATACCTATTCGGGTTATGAAAACAAGGTTGCGAGCGACCTGCTTTCAACCGCGGAAAACCGCAATTTGCAGGATATGATTATCGACGCGAAGGTTCCGACCGAAATTGTCACCGAAACCGTAGGCGACACAACAAAAGAGGTCGAGAACAAAATCTACCCCTGCTATGTTTTCGTAAAAATGGTCTATACCGATGAAACATGGTATGTAGTCCGCAATATACGCGGCTGCACAGGCTTTGTCGGACCGGGATCTAAACCCGTGCCTCTTACCGACGCAGAAGTTTACAGAATGGGCGTTGAACAAAGAGTTGTTAAGGTGTCTTATTCCGTAGGCGATTCGGTACGTATTATTGATGGTCCTCTTGAGGACTTCGTCGGTGTTGTAGAAGAGCTTGATACCGACAAAAACTATGTCCGCGTAATTGTTTCTATGTTCGGACGAGAAACGCCTGTCGAGCTTGAAATAGCTCAGGCAGAGTTAGTAGAAGAATAATCAGCCAAATGGCTTTTTATTGGGAACACCCGTTCCCTGTGGGAGGAAACCCTACACAGTGGCGTTCCGCAATTTACCACGAATTTTGGAGGTGCAAACACAATGGCTCAAAAGGTTGTAGGCTTAATTAAGCTTCAGATTCCTGCCGGAAAGGCTACTCCGGCTCCGCCTGTCGGACCTGCTCTTGGTCAGCACGGCGTAAACATTGTTGCGTTCACAAAGGATTTTAATGAGCGTACAAAGAACGATATCGGTCTTATTATTCCTGTTGTAATTACAGTATACGCCGACCGTTCGTTCACATTTATCACAAAGACTCCGCCCGCTGCGGTTCTTTTAAAGAAAGCATGCAATATCAACAGCGGTTCAGGCGTACCTAACAAAACAAAGGTTGCCAAAATCACAAGAGAGCAGCTCACAAAGATTGCCGAGCAGAAAATGCCCGACCTTAATGCCGGTTCGCTTGACGCGGCTATCAGCATGATTGCAGGTACCGCAAGAAGCATGGGTATTACAGTAGTTGACTAATTAATCCGGGTGGGAGGAATTTTCCGTTTAACCACCTAAGTATGGAGGAAAACTGATGAAACACGGTAAGAAATATGTTGACGCTGCTAAGCTCGTTGACAGAACCAAATTATATGATACAAACGAGGCTCTGGATACAGTTATTAAAACAGCCACAGCTAAGTTTGATGAAACCGTTGAGCTTCACGTAAAGCTCGGCGTTGACAGCCGTCACGCTGACCAGCAGGTTAGAGGCGCGGTTGTTCTTCCCAACGGTACAGGTAAAAAGGTAAGAGTACTTGCTATCTGCAAGGGCGCAAACGAGGAGCTTGCAAAGGAAGCAGGCGCCGATTATGTAGGCGCGGAGGATATGACTCAGAAGATTCAGCAGGAAAACTGGATGGACTTCGACGTTCTTATCACAACTCCCGACTGCATGGGACTTGTCGGCCGTTTAGGTAGAATCCTCGGTCCCCGCGGACTTATGCCTAACCCCAAAGCAGGTACGGTTACTCCCGATATCGCCAAGGCTATCAAGGAAGCCAAGGCAGGTAAAATTGAGTACCGTCTTGATAAAACAAACATCATTCACTGCCCCATCGGCAAGGTAAGCTTCGGTACAGACAAGCTCAGCGAGAACCTTGACACTCTCATGGAAGCTATCGTTAAGGCTAAGCCTGCCGCCGCAAAAGGTCAGTATATCCGCTCAGTTGCCGTTACTTCAACAATGGGCCCGAGCGTAAGAATGAACCCCACCAAGTTTGGCGCTTAATTTATATTAAGTTTCCAATATATTTTCTTGCAGTTCTAAAGACAGTAGGTGCGCAAGCGTAAAGATTTATCTGCCTGCCGAGGAAAGTGCAATTACATTTATGTATTTGTCAACTGTCCGAGGTATGCCTTCGGACAGTTTTTTCTTGAACTGCGGTATTATAAAAATATCGGAGGTGAATTTTTTGCCAAGTCAAAGCGTTTTAGAGCAAAAGAAGGCAATCGTCGCAGAGCTTTCCGACAGACTCAAAAACTCCATCACAGGCCTTGTAGTAAGCTACCAGGGCATTAACACCGAGGATGACACAAAGCTCAGAAAGGAGCTTCGTGAAAACGATGTTAAGTACACCGTTGTAAAGAACACTCTTCTTTCGCGCGCATGTGATGAAGCAGGTCTTGAGGACATCAAGCCCGTGCTTGAGGGCACAACCGCTCTTGCGACAAGCGACAGCGAATACGCTGCCGCGGCTCGTATCCTCTGCAAGTACGCAAAGGATCACGACAACTTTAAGGTTAAGACAGGATACCTTGACGGCGCTGTAATTGATATGGATACAATCACAGCTCTTTCAAAACTCCCCACCAGAGAGGTACTTCTCGCAAATGTTCTCGGCGCGTTCCAGGCTCCCATCGCTGCTTTTGCCCGTGTTATGCAGGCTGTAGTTGATGAAGGCGGCTTTGAGGAATGTCTTGCCAAGAAGGCGGCTGACGCTCCCGCTCAGGAAGCTCCTGCCGAAGAAGCGGCTGAATAATCAGCTGCAAATATTTTAAAATTAACTAATAACATATCGGAGGTAAATAACAATGGCATCAGAGAAAATTACTGCTATTATTGAAGAATTAAAAGGCCTCACAGTTCTTGAGCTTTCAGAGCTCGTTCACGCTGTAGAGGATGAGTTTGGCGTATCAGCTGCCGCTGCTGTTGCAGTTGCAGGTCCCGCAGACGCAGGCGCTGCCGCTGCTGCGGAGCAGACAGAGTTTGACGTAATCCTTAAGAGCGCAGGCGGCAACAAGATTGCTGTTATCAAGGCTGTTCGTGAGGTTACAGGTCTCGGCCTTAAGGAAGCTAAGGCTCTTGTTGACGGCGCACCCAAGGCTGTTAAGGAGCAGGCTTCTAAGGAAGACGCTGACTCCATCAAGGAGAAGCTCGAGGCTGCAGGCGCAGAGGTTGAGCTTAAGTAATTTTTGCTTAATAAGCTTTTATAAAGCCGGCTCCACGTTGAGCCGGCTTTTTTATGCTTACAGATTGTTTGTTTTCATGCCAATCTTCATCAAAACGGTATAAATTGCCCGATAAGGCAAACGTTGCCGCGGCGGTGTTATACTTTCCACTTGACACGGAAAAAAATTTGTCGTAAACTATTATTTACAGGAAACTAATGAGGTGTATGAAAATGGGGAAAAAGAAGGTCTCAATCATTTTGCTGCTGGCTGCGGTGTTCTGCGTGATTTTCAGCGGCTGCGGAAGTCCCGAGGAGGGCAAGGTTAATCAGTTTATCAGAGAAAACGTTGCCTACGCCGAGCAAATAAACAACCTTAAAAATCTGTACGGCGACGCCATGAATGTCAAAACCTACGGCAAGGGCAGAGATTTATACATTGAAATGGACGTAAACGCTTCAATTGAGGGAAGCCTTAACGAAACAGAGCTTACCGGAGTTGAAGAAAGCCTGAAGCCTTATCTCAGCAGTCTGCGCAAAACGACAGGCGACAACGGGTCAAACATTGTTTACCTTGTAAAGGACAAAAGCGGAAGGGAAATCGTTAAAAAGACAATTTCATAAACCGAAAAGTCGCGGCATACCTGACGGTGAGCCGCTTTTTATTTTTGTCATTATTTTTTATTGACTAAAACGCCCGATTAATGTACAATAAACATGTATGCGTAAATATTTGATATTTGTATCTGTATATAAAAAAGGGGTGAGAGTGTGGTATTTTCAAGCTTAGTATTTTTGTTCGCGTATCTTCCCGTTACTTTGCTGATATATTACATTGTTCCGAGAAAAGGCAGAAACCTTTTTCTTTTCTTTATTAACCTGGTTTTCTACGGCTGGGGCGAACCGATGCTGGTTTTCCTTATGCTGTTCAACGTATTGTTTAACTATGTCGGCGGCTGGCTTGTGGACAAGTACCGCAGCGACGCAAAAAAGAAAAAGCTGTTTTTGGTGCTCACCTGTGTGCTTGACATAGGTATTTTGGCGGTGTTCAAGTACACCGGAATGATAACCGACACGCTTAATATGCTGCCGTTCCTAAACATTCCGAGCCTGCACATAAGCCTGCCCATAGGCATCAGCTTCTACACCTTCCAGACCATGAGCTATGTAATTGACGTTTACCGCGACGACGCTCCCGTCAGCAAAAGCTTTATCAACTTCGGCACCTACCTTGCGCTGTTTCCTCAGCTTATTGCGGGCCCGATTGTAAGATACCGCGACGTTGCCGACCAAATGATTCACCGCCGCGAAACGCTTGCCCAGTTCACAAAGGGCGTAAAAATCTTTTGCATTGGTCTCGGCAAAAAGGTGCTTATCGCAAACCAAATGGGCGTAATTACCAACGCTTTGTTTGAAACAACTCACATTGAGCCTCACGGAATTTTGGGAACGTGGTTCGGCATAGCCGCCTACACCTTCCAGATTTACTTTGACTTTTCGGGCTATTCAGACATGGCGTGCGGCCTCGGAAATATGCTCGGCTTTGAGTTCCTCAAAAACTTCAATTATCCGTACATTTCAAAATCAATCACTGAATTTTGGCGCAGATGGCACATTTCGCTGTCAACCTGGTTCAAGGAATATGTTTACATACCGCTCGGCGGCAACCGCAAGGGCGTAAAACGTCAAATTATTAACCTGCTGATTGTGTGGGGTTTAACGGGACTTTGGCACGGCGCGGCGTATAACTTCATCTTCTGGGGATTGTTCTACGGTCTGCTGCTTATCCTTGAAAAATTTGTGCTCAAAAAGTATCTGGACAGGCTTCCGTCGGTGCTGCAGCACATATACACCCTGTTTATTGTGCTTATCGGCTGGACGCTGTTCTATTTCACCGACGTTAACCAGCTTTTCGCAACCCTCGGCGATATGTTTAATTTCAGCAAGGGTATCATCAGCAGCAACACTCTTAACCTTTTCCTCAGCAATCTGCCCCTTATGATTGTAGCGGCAATTGCCGGCACACCGCTCGGAGCACGGCTGTATGAACGCTTTAAGCACATCAGATTTATGTGGGTGCTTGAAACCGTATTTGTTGCCGGCGTGCTTTTCCTCAGCACCGCAAGCCTGGTTGACCAAAGCTACAATCCGTTCCTGTACTTCAGATTTTAATTCAGGTGATTTATATGACGCAATACGCTAAAGGCAAAGGCGGCAGGCACTATGCCGCCGAATACAGGGACAACGAAAACAAGAAGCTTTCGTATGTCCCCGGGCTGTTGTTTGTCGGCTTCATCTTTGTTATGGCAATTTGGTTTATCTTTAATCCGAAGCTTGACTACAGCTCCTCTGAAAAACGTTATCTTCAAAAATTTCCCGAAACCTCGTTTGAAACCGTTTCAAGCGGAAAATTCGGCAAGGATTTTGAAACCTTTTTTGCCGACCATTTTCCCGCGCGCAATATGTGGGTAGGCGTTAACGCCTACACCGCGCTTCTTGAGGGCAACAACGGCGCAAAGGATATTTACAACTGCAAAAACGGATATCTTATAAACAAACCGATTCCCGACGACAGCGGAATAAAGAAAAACATCGGAGCGATTGTTGATTTCAAAAACCTTGACGCGGTTAAGAATATTCCCATGTCGGTTGTGCTTGCGCCCTCAACAGGCTATGTTTGCAACGACGTTCTTCCCTTTATTCACAATGAGTACAAGGATGACCAATACCTTGCCGACGCCTCAAACACACTGGCGCAAAACGGAATCAGCTTTGTTGATTTGCGCGAAACATTTAAAAACGCGTATCGTCAGGGAAATCAGCTTTATTATAAAACCGACCACCACTGGACGTCGCGCGGCGCGTACACGGCGTACACCGAGCTTTGCAAGTCGCTCGGAACCGTTCCCGCATCCGAAAGCCTGTTCACAATCGAGCAGTACTCCGGTTTTTACGGCACAACATATTCGTCAAGCGGCTTCTGGCTTACCGAGCCCGACCAAATTGAGGTTTGGAACAACAAGTCAAACTCTGCCGCCAACCTGCACGTAAAAATCGTTGAGGCAACCGAAACCAAGGAAAGCGACTCCGTGTTCTTCTACGACCACCTGAAAGAGGACGACAAGTATCCCGTCTTTATCGACGGCAACCACGCCTACACCGAAATCACAAACTCAAAAGCCGAAAAAGGCACTCTGCTTGTAATCAAGGACAGCTTCAGTCACAGCATGGCTCCGTTCCTTGCGGAAACCTACAAGAAGGTTATCCTTGTTGACATGCGTTACTTCAAAGCGGAAAATGTTTCCGCGGTGGTTCAGCGTGAAAAGCCCGAACAGCTTTTGGTGCTCTACGGCATTGACAATCTTGCGAACGACACCGACCTTGTTTGGCTTCAGTAAAAAATTTAATAAAAACAAAGGGTTAGCCGTTACTTCGCTGAGTAAAGGCTAACCCTTTTTATCAGTTGTTTTTAATCATCAAAAAGCTCTGCGGCTGCATTATAATCCGTCCGTCTGTAATTTCGGCGTTTCCGATTTTGTAAATCACGTCGCCGTCATAACACGTGTCAATTTCAAAATCGACGTCAAGAGGATTAAAATACATCACAAAATCGCCCCTGCGGTACGCAAACGGAATTTTGCCCGGCTCGCTCATAAACTCAAGCTCGCCGTTTCCCCTCAGCTCCTCGTGCCTTTTGCGCAGGCGTATAAGGTCGGTGACAACAGTGTAAATGCTGTCCGGGTCGTCCTTTTGGTTTTCAACCGTGGGCGCGTCCGCGGTTTTGTCAACGGGCAAATACGGCTCGTCGCTTTGTGAAAAGCCCAGATTCTTGCCGCTGTTCCACTGCATGGGCGTGCGTGAACCCGTGCGCGAAAAACCGCCTTCCTTGCTTACCAAATCGGCTTGGTACCGCATACCTATTTCGTCGCCGTAGTAAAGGAAGGGCACGCCCGGCATGGTGAATATAAACGCGTTAACAAGCTTAATTGCCTGCTTGTCCAAATACGCCGTTACGCGCGGCATGTCGTGGTTGTTGGTCATAAAGCAGATGTAGCCGTTGTCCTTTGTGCGGTTGTAGGCAGGCAGGTATTCGTCAGTAAACGCCTGCAAATTTCCCCTGCCGTTTTTGTTGAATACAGCTTCGTCGCCCCAGTTGCCGTAGCGGAACATGCGGCTGTAGCCGTTGCCGTAGTGGTCAAGGTAAAAATCCATGTGGAAGCCCGCGTCGTTTATGGCGCGTTCGGGGAAGCACCACTCCGCAATCATCGCCGCCTCGGGATATTCCGCGTCAAGCATATCGCGGACGCCGCGCCAGATTTTTGCCGTGGCGTACTTTGCGTCGTCGTTTTTAACCAGCGAATCCGCCATGTCAACCCGGAAGCCGTCCGCGCCCTTGTCAAGCCAAAAACGCATTACATCCTTAATTGCCTCCACGGTCTTAAGGCAGTCGGGATGGCTGCACGGAAGCTGCCATTCGGGATGAGTAATTTTGTCAAAGCCGTAGTTCAGCGCGGGCTGCGAGCTGAAATAGTTTACCATGTAATTGCCGTTGCGTTCGCATATTCCGCACATCATGCGGTATTCGGGCGGAGCGTCCCAAACGCTTTTTGTAAAAATATAGCGGTTGCTGAGCTCTGTTTCCTCTGCCTTTTTTGCCTCCTGAAACCACGGGTGGGTGTCGGAGGTATGACCGGGAACAAGGTCAAGCAGAATTTTCATGCCTCTGCTGTGCGCTTCGTTAAAGAGCTGAACCAAATCCTCGTTTGTGCCGTAGCGCGGAGCAACCTTTTTGTAATCCCTGACGTCGTAGCCCGCGTCCATAAAAGGCGAATCGTAAACGGGATTAAGCCAAATCGCGTTGCAGCCCAGACCGCTTACATAGTCAAGCTTCTGTATAATTCCCTGAATATCGCCGATTCCGTCGCCGTTGGAATCGTAAAAGCTCTGCGGATAAATCTCATAAAAAACTGCGTCCAAAAGCCATTTAGGCATAAAACCACCCTTTCAAAGTAATTTATAATTCAATTTTATAATAACATCTTTTTTCTAATTTGGCAATATAATTTCCAATAAAAATCACTTGCAAGTTTAACATAAAGCGCATATTATGGATATATAGTGTTTTTTGACGAGGTGGTTTTTGTGACGGTGAACAAACTTGCGGACAACAGGGTGCTTATTACCCTGTGCAACAAGGATATGACCGACTTTTCGCTTGATTTCAACAGCATGAGCTTTAATGACAATCATTCGCGCCGCGTAATCCTGCGGATAATGCAGGCGGCGTGCCGCCGTTACGGCATAAACGTCAGCGGCAAAAGGCTCAACGTTGAAGCAATGCTTTTCGGCGACGATTGTTATTTGCTCGTCACGGTCAGCAAAAAGCAAAGCCCGCATACCTACAGGCTGAAAAGCGGCTTTGCCGTGTGCTACGCGGTAGAAAACGCCGAGGCGCTGCTGGCTCTTGTTAAGGCGCTTTACCGCAAAAGCGTACTCAGCCCCAAAAACGCCGTATTTGAGCTTAACGGCAAGTATTACATCATTTTTGAACATTACCTGCCCCTGACGCTTCGCCGCGTATTAAGCGAATATGCGAAAAAGAAAGGCGGCGTTGTTTCAGCCGCCCAAATCCGTGAATACGGAAACCCCGTTTGCACGCGCGACGCCGTCGCGCAAATAGGAAAATGTTTATAGATTTCAGATTAAAAAACAGGGAGGCGTTTTGCCTCCCTGTTGATTTGAAAATTATCTTACAAAGCCGATTTTCTTCATGGCCTTATTTAAGGTGCGGCTGCTGATTTTAAGCGCAATCTCGTCTGCCTTGCGGTAACATTCCTCAAGGTATGCCTTGTCCGCAATCAGCTTTTCGTAGCGCTCGCGAACGGGACGCAGCTCCTCGACAACAGCCTCGCCGACGGCGGTTTTGAATTCGCCGTAGCCCTTGCCCGCGAACTCGTTTTCAATTTCCTCAAAGGTCTTGCCTGTCACCGCGCTGTAAATTGTCATAAGGTTGTTTACGCCGTCCTTGCCTTCGGCATAACGCACGCAGGCGTCGCTGTCGGTTACCGCGCGCTTAAACTTCTTCATAATAACCTCGGGAGAGTCAAGCAGGTGAACGCATCCGTTCGCGTTTTCGTCGGACTTGCTCATCTTGTTAAGCGGATTTTGCAGGCTCATAACCCTTGCGCCGTTTTTGGGAATAAAACCCTCGGGAATTTTGAAAACATTGCCGTACAAGCCGTTAAAACGCTTTGCGATGTCGCAGGTCAGCTCAATGTGCTGTTTCTGGTCTGCGCCTACGGGCACCTTGTCCGCCTG
>DOUO01000056.1:305-8791 GCA_003520555.1 Oscillospiraceae bacterium | reverse complement strand
TCGCCGCCGAACTGCATATTGCAGCCGTAGCGCTGATAAAGGGCGTAGAAGTCGTAGGACTGCATAATCATATAGTTAAATTCAAGGAATGAAAGTCCCTTTTCCCAGCGCTGCTTGTAACATTCTGCCGAAAGCATGCGGTTAACGCTGAAGCACGCGCCGACTTCACGGAGAAGGTCAACATAGTTGAGGTTCAAAAGCCATTCGGCGTTGTCAACCATAAGCGCTTTGCCGTCTGAGAAGTCAATAAACTTGCTCATCTGCTCCTTAAAGCAGTTAACGTTATGCTGAATTGTCTCCTTTGTAAGCACCTGGCGCATGTCGGTTCTGCCGGAAGGGTCGCCGATCATGCCCGTACCGCCGCCCAGAAGCGCGATGGGTTTGTTGCCTGCCATTTGAAGGCGCTTCATAAGGCAAAGAGCCATAAAGTGACCTACATGAAGGCTGTCGGCTGTGGGGTCAAAGCCGATGTAAAACACGGCTTTTCCGCTGTTTACAAGCTCCCTGATTTCCTTTTCGTCAGTAACCTGCGCGATAAGTCCTCTTGCGGTGAGTTCTTCATATACACCCATTTAATTAATCCATCCTTTTCATTTCGCATAAATGGCGCTTAATTTGACATTTAAAGCACCATTGCCTTTTTATTATATATTTTTTTAGTTAATACGTCAAGGTTTTATTTCAGTTATTAACAAATAAGCGTTAATCATTTTCTGCGGTAACGCGCAAACTTGTCCTTTTTGCCGCCCTTTTTTTGAGGCGGCTTTTGCCCCGGCAATGGTGTTACAAGGCATTTTTTACCGTTGCCGATAAGATCGCGCCTGCCGGCCTTGTTTAAAGCCTTGATTACAAGCTTTTTATTCTCCGGAATGAAATACTGCAAAAGCGCGCGCTGCATCGCCTTTTCTTCCTCGGTTTTGGGTATATACACTTCCTTAAGCGTGTAAGGGTCAAGACCGGTGTAGAACATCGCGGTTGAAATTGTGCCGGGCGTCGGATAAAAATCCTGCGCCTGCTTCGGATGAATTCCGTTTTCCTTGCAGAATACCGCAAGCTCCACAGCGTCCTTAAGCGTACAGCCGGGGTGAGAGCTCATTAAATAAGGGACAACGTATTGGTCTTTGTTTGCCTTGCCGGTCAGCTTATAGAATTTGTCGCAGAACTTTTTATATGTTTCAATGTGCGGCTTGCCCATTTTGTCAAGCACAGCCGCAGAGCAGTGTTCGGGAGCTACGCGGAGCTGACCGCTGATGTGGTAACGTACAAGCTCGGACAAAAACTCGTCGCTTTCATCCTCCATAAGGTAATCAAAGCGGATTCCGCTGCGGATAAACACCTTTTTTATTCCGTCAAGCTGCCTTAGCTTACGCAGGATATTCAAGTATTCCCCGTGCGACACCTGCATGTTTTTGCACGGTGACGGCGCAAGGCAGTGTTTGCCCTTGCAAAGCCCGAGCTTTTTCTGCTTTTCACAGGACGGCAGACGAAAGTTTGCGGTGGGGCCGCCGACGTCGCTTATTATTCCCTTAAAGCGTTTGTCCTTTAAAAAGCTTTCCGCCTCATTAATTATGCTTTCCTCACTGCGAACGGTTACGGCGCGTCCCTGATGAAAGGCAAGTGAGCAGAAGTTGCAGCCGCCGAAGCAGCCGCGGTTGTGAGTGATTGAAAACATCACCTCGGAAATACCGGGGACTCCTCCCTGCTTTTCATAGCATTTAGGGTAAGAGCGCATATACGGAAGCGAATACACATGGTCAAGCTGCTGAGTATTCAGGGGAGGCATCGGCGGGTTTTGCACAAGCAGATATTTTCCGTGCCGCTGAACAAGCGTTCTTCCGCGAACAGCGTCGGCTTCGTCAAGCTCCTTGCGCGCCGCTATAGCGTAGTCGCGCTTGCTTTCCCTAACACGTTCATAGCTCGGCAAATCAACGGCGCTTTTCGGAACGTAATCTTCCGTCCTTACAGCGTAGCAAATTCCGCGGATATCCTGCAGGGCTTCAACCGTGTAGCCGTCGTTTAGGCGTTTGGCGATTTCAACAGTTTGAAGCTCTCCCATGCCGTAAATCAAAATGTCCGCTTTGCTGTCAAACAGGATTGACGGCATTACGCTGTCGCTCCAGTAGTCATAATGCGCAAAACGGCGCAGCGAAGCTTCAAGTCCTCCGATAATAACGGGAACGTCCGGATAAAGACGCCGAAGAATGTTGCAGTACACCGTTACCGCGCGATCGGGACGTTTGCCGTTTTTACCTCCCGCGGTATAAGCGTCGTCGTGTCTTTTTCGTTTTGCAACTGTGTAGTGAGCAACCATGCTGTCAATGTTTCCTGCCGAAACCATAAAGCCCAGCCGCGGTTTGCCGAACTGCGTAAAATCACTGTCGTTTTTTATGTTTGGCTGTGCAAGAAAAGCTACGCGGAAGCCGCAGTCCTCAAGCACGCGCGTGATTATTGCCGCGCCGAAGGACGGGTGGTCAACGTAGCTGTCTCCGCAGACATAAACAAAGTCCGCGTTATCCCATTTTCTTTGCCGCATTTCGGCGGCGTTCATTGGTAAAAACATCATTTAATACCGAGAATTGATATGCGGGGGCGGCAAATCGCCGGCTGATTTTTCACGCGGCAATGCTCGCCCCCGTCAGATTAGTCACTGTTGTTTTGTAATACGTTTCTTCTTTCAAGCCACTCGTTGTAGGTCATTAGAACGTCGCGCGGCTTTGAGCCCTGGTGAGGGCCTACTACGCCGAGCTGTTCCATGTCGTCAATCATGCGTCCCGCGCGAGCGTAGCCTACCTTCAGACGGCGCTGTATGAGCGAGGTTGAAGCCTGTCCGGCTTCAATTACGCACTGAATCGCCTCATCCATTTTTGAGTCGACGTCAAGTCCGCCGTCATTGTCGGAATCCGCCTTGCCTTTTTTACCCTGTGCGATTTCCTCCGCGGCAATACGCTTGATTTCCTCCTCGGCTTCCCTGTTATATTCAGCCTTGAAGGACTTTTTGACAAACGAGGTTACGCGGTCGATTTCTTCATCCGAAGCGTACGCGCCCTGAACACGCAAAGGCTTTGGCGCTCCTACCGGTGAAAACAGCATGTCGCCGCGGCCGATTAGCTTTTCACCGCCGCCTGCGTCAAGGATTGTGCGGCTGTCCATGTTTGAGCTTACCTTAAGCGCGATTCGGCTTGGAACGTTTGCCTTGATAAGACCCGTGATGACGTTGACGGTAGGTCTTTGAGTTGCCAAAATAAGGTGCATACCGGCGGCGCGGGCCATCTGCGCAAGACGGCAAATGCTGTCCTCTACCTCGCCGGGCGCTGCCATCATGAGGTCCGCCAATTCGTCGATGGCAATAACAACACGGCTCATTTTTTCCTTTGCGACGGGAAGTCCGTTGACCTCCATGACGGGCTGAATCAGCTCGCCTTCGTCATTTTCAACAGGGGGATTATTATTTATGTATTCAAGATTTTTTTCTACTAAAGAATTATAAGAATCAATATCCTTAACGTCAAATTCCGAAAAAATCTTATATCTTTGCAGCATTTCGTTTACCGCCCAAGCAAGAGCGCCCGCCGCTTTTTTGGCGTCGGATACTATCGGTACAAGCAGGTGCGGAATACCCTTGTATTTTGAAAATTCAACCATTTTCGGGTCGATAAGCAAAAGCTTAACCTCGTCGGGACTTGCCTTGTAAAGTATGCTGATGAGCATTGAGTTTACGCAGACTGATTTACCGGAGCCTGTTGTACCGGCTACCAAAAGGTGCGGCATTTTTGCTATGTCGGCAACAACGATTTCACCCGAAATATCTCTGCCTAAAACTGTAGCAAGCTTGCTTTTTTGAGAACGGAATACGTCGGAATCAATCAGCTCGCGCATGGAAACCATGCTGACAACCTTGTTGGGAACCTCAATTCCGACTGCAGCCTTGCCGGGAATCGGAGCTTCGATTCTGACTCCGTTTGCCGCAAGATTAAGCGCGATATCATCCGAAAGATTTGTAATTTTACTGATTTTTACGCCCGGCGCAGGCTGAAGCTCATACCTTGTTACGGATGGTCCGCGGCATATATTTGTTATACTTGCGTTAACGCCGAAGCTATTGAGCGTTTCAATGAGCTTTCGTGAGTTTTGGGTAAGCTCGGCGCGCGCGCTTTCGTCGTTATTATTCTTATTTAAGTTCAGAAGCTGAACAGGAGGATAATGATAAACCTTTTCCTCTTTTATTTCTTTTTCGGAATTATCAGGGTTATAACCGATGTTTTCGAATTCCGAAACGGGCTCTGCCTTTTCCTCCTTCTTGTGAGCGGTTTTTTCATAAGAAACAGGTTTTTCGGCAGAAACGGGCTTTTCCTTGCCGCCGTCTATATATTTTCCGGAACGCTTGCCCTTTGTGATGTCGTCGGCAATCTGACCGATTGTTGTGTCAGCGTTTTCGCCCATCGGCTTGGTAGCTTTATTGATGATGTTAAGCAAATCTTCGGATTGACTTAAATCCTTTGCGTTTTGCTCGTTGGGGTCAAGCACGTCGGTATCAACACCGTTTTGAACGGGCTTTTTGCTCTTCTTCTTTTGCTTTGGTTCGTCAAACGGAACGTCAATTGCGCTTTGACGCTGACCTCCGATATAAATCGGAATATCAATGCTGTCGGCGTCGTCAACCTTCGGACGGCGCTTTTTGCGCACGGGCTCGGGCTTTCTTTCGGGAGCCTGGGTATGCTCGGGAAATTCTCTTTCACCGGTTTGACGAGCGTATTTTTCACGACGGCGTTCGTCGGCGCGTTCTTTGCGGCGGTCATGAGCCTGACGCGCGCGGTTGTAGGTTTTTGCCGCGGCACGCGCTACATCCTTAACACTGAGGTTAGCGATGAGGAAAATATTCGCGGCAAGCAAAATCAGGCTTATAATAACACCTACGGTTGTACCGCAGATTTTAACAATGGGATAACCAAGTATTCCGCCTATCATACCGCATGACGGAGCTATGTATTTTGTGCTGTTGAACGCTTCAAGATACAGGTTTCCTATGCATGCAAAATAGTTTACGCTTTGATATTTTGCTCCGCCGATCATGTACACAATTGCTCCCGCAAGCAAAAACGTGAGCACACATAACGCTATTTTTGAACCGAAATGCGCGATTTGTTTTTCCTTTTCGTTCATCACGCACAAATAGATAAACAGTACCGGTACGAGCAGCATTCCGAGTCCGAAAATTCCGAAGAAAAACGGACGGATTACCGTGCGCCAGACATTGCTGCCCGGCACAAGAACCATTACCGCAAAAAGCACGGCAAGAGCGGCGAAAAGTATTGACTTAACGCGCGGACTCAGCCCGCGCGGAGCCGGTACGGTTCGCTTTTGCGCGGTTTTAGCGCGCGACTTTGTATTGCTTTTTTTGGTTGTCTGCTTCTTTGCTGACAAGCCTTTCACCTTCCTTTATGATTTGCTAATCAAATCAATTGCCGCGCCCTGCGCGGATTTATGCATATACCGGCATTTACCACAATGACGCCGGAGCGCCTGTGAAAAGGTTTACGCCGGAGTTAATTTCCATTATTGAGATAACCGCAAGGGCTATGCCGGCAAGCGCGGTATATACGACAAAAATTATCATCTTGTCTGATTTAAGGAACCATTTAAAAATTACGATTGCAAGGTAGCCTACTACCGCTGAAACGATTACGCCCACAATAATCACGGGAACTTCAACATTGATTGTTTCGGGGGTTTTAACAGCTTCAACACCCTCGAGCAATGCCGCCGCCAAAATTGACGGAATTGCCATTACAAATGTGAAGTCAAGCGCCTTTTGCTTATTAATTCCGCGCATTTCACCTACGGCAAGGGTTGAACCGGAACGCGACAAGCCCGGAAGAATTGCCGCCGCAACCTGCATTAAGCCTACGCAAAGCGCGTCCAAAACAGTGTAAGTGTCCTTGCCTCGGGTTCCGTTTGTGTTGCCGCGCATATGCTTAAAGCCCGCTCTTTGGTTTTTACTGTTGAAGTAAATTCCGAGGCTTAAGAGTACGCTGGTTAGAATCAACGAGCCGGCAGTAACAATCAAAATCTGTGCGCCGGAGAAAATATCCGCCAAATCCTTTACCTTTAAATCCGTGCCGGGAATCGGAATAAACATCAAAAACAGCGGCAGCAGAGCGATAATCAGCATAACAATCATGTTGCGCTCGTAATTCATTTCCTTCCATTTGAACTTGCCGGTGAAGATGTCCCTGAGCATTGAAAAGAATTCCTTGATTAAGCTCCACACAAGCTTGTGATAAAAAGCGATTACCGCAACAAGCGTACCGACATGAAGCATAACGTTAAAAAACAAATTGCCTTCTCCCGCCGTGCCGGTTATATGCTGAGTAATAGCCAGATGACCGCTGCTGGATACAGGCAAAAATTCGGTTAAGCCCTGAACTATGCCCTGAACTATAGCGTCAATAATTGTCATAATATGTATCTCCTTTATATTAATGTGTATGTTTTTTCGGAGTTAAGAATTAAAAGTTAAACAGACGTTTAACTCTTAACCCCCAACTCAGTGCTTTTAAAGCTTTTCCGCGTCAATCATATCGCAAAGGGCTTCGATCGCGTCGGTCACGGTGCCGATATCGTCAATTATACCCTCGTCAACAGCTTCCTCGCCGTCCAAAATTGTACCTACGTCGGTAGCAAGCTGGCTTGTGTTGAGAGCGAGCTCATTGTAACGGCTGAAATCCACCGCCGAATTTTCAACGATAAACTCGGTAATTCTGTCCTGAATCTGCCTGAAATATTCAAAGGTCTGCGGCACTCCTACGGTAAGCCCGGTAGTGCGAACGGCATGGACCGTCATCGTTGCCGATTTTGCGACAAAGCTCTTTTTTGCCGCGACCGCAAGCGGAATTCCGATGGAATGACCGCCGCCGAGGATTATTGAAACCGTAGGCTTTTTTATACCGGCAATTACCTCAGCTATGGCAAGCCCTGCCTCAACGTCTCCTCCGACAGTGTTAATCATAATCAACACGCCGTCAATCCTTTGATCCTGCGAAACCGACACAAGCATAGGGATAACATGCTCATATTTGGTGGTCTTGTTTGAGCTTGGCAGCAGGTAATGACCTTCAATTTGTCCGATGACAGTAAGGCAGTAAATTATCCTGCCGCCGCGGTTTATCAGAACCGAGCCGATTTCCGAATTAAGCTCGTCTTGAACATCCGCTTCTTCCTTTGACGGAGCAAATTCCTCGCACGGATTTTTAACAAATTCATCCTTTTGGCTTAAAACAAAACCTCTGTGTTTATATTTACGCATGATTTCACGCACCTCCACGGTTAGTTTGTCCGCAAAGGTCTGTAAAATGCGTATTGATGTACAGATTACATTATAACACAATATGAATATTTTTCAAGATTTTCGCGGTATATTTCTTAAAAGTAATAATTATTTTAAAGAATTATAGTAGTATAGTATAATAATGCTATATTATATTAAATAACCGGAGTTGATATTCTCTTGAATCCTGACATAATTATGGGAATTGCAATCGGAGTGCTTATATTGCTCTCCGCCCTTTTTTCCGCTATGGAAACCGCATTTTCCTTTGTCAACAAAATCCGTATACAGCAAAGCGCTGAAAACGGTAACAGAAAAGCCCAAAAGGCGATTTACGTCATCGAGCATTTTGACAAGGCGCTGACCGCTATATTAATATGCAACAACGTTGTCAACCTTGGCTGTTCTTCAATTGCCACTGTACTGTGCCTCAGGATTTTCGGCGACATCGGTTCGGCAATAGCCACCGGAGCCACCACGCTTTTGGTGCTGACCTTCGGCGAAGTCATACCAAAGTGTCTGGCAAAAGAGCACTGCGATAATTTTTCGGTAAAAACCGCCGGATTTTTAAAAGTTATCACAATAATCCTCTCCCCGTTGGTCTTTGTGTTTATGAAGCTCAAGGAGCTTGCGCTTAAGGTTGCCGGCAGCAGCGAGGACGCTCCGTCCGTAACCGAAAACGAGCTGAAATACATTGTTGAAAGCATTGAAGAAGAAGGCGTGCTTGAGGAAAGCGAAAGCGAAATGGTGCGTTCGGCTCTTGATTTTGACGAAACAACCGCCGAGGAAATTTTGACGCCGCGCGTTGACGTTGTGTTTATCAACATTGACGACAGTATTGAAAAAATAAAGGATATAATAATTGAGAACCGTTATTCACGGATTCCCGTGTACGAAAATACCACAGACAACATTATAGGAATTTTACATACGCGCGACTATTTGGAGCTGCTTGCCGACGGCAAGCTTCCGAACGTGCGCGACATTATGGCAAAGCCGTACTTTGTATTTAAAACCCAGCAGCTTTCAAAGATTTTGAGCACCTTTAAGCGAACACGCGACCACATTGCCATAGTAACCGACGAATACGGCGGCACGCTCGGCATAGTCACAATGGAGGATTTGCTTGAGGAAATTGTCGGCGATATCTGGGACGAGGACG
>DOUO01000056.1:0-260 GCA_003520555.1 Oscillospiraceae bacterium | reverse complement strand
TCTGGGACGAGGACGAGGAAATTGAACGCAGCCACTACAAAATAGGCAAGGACGAGTTTTTGGTCAACGGCGATATTGAGTTCGGCGAAATGCTTGAGCTTTTCGGCATGGACGAGGACGCGATTGAAAGCGACTCAATAACAGTCGGAGGATTTATTTTGGAGCACGCGGGCAACATTCCCAAAAAACGCGAAAGCATTGAAGCGGACGGTTTTCGTTTTACCGTAATGGAGGTTGAAAATCAGCGCATTATGCGCGTG
>DOUO01000062.1 GCA_003520555.1 Oscillospiraceae bacterium | reverse complement strand
CGGCCTTCAGGTTCGAGAACTTGTCCTCGTAGATGCCCGGCATCTTGCTCCACATGGAGCATTTGAGATGCACCACCTCGTCGTGGGAGAGGACGAGAATATACTTCTCGGCGTACGCGTAAGAGGTCGAGAAGGTCATCTTGTAGTGATTGCCCTTCCGGAACAGGGGATCCAGCTTCATGTACTCGAGAAAGTCGTTCATCCAGCCCATGTTCCACTTGTAGTCAAAGCCCAGTCCCAAGCCCTCGATAGGATAACGGGTAACGTTTGGCCAAGCCGTGCTTTCCTCGGCAATCATCATAACCTCGGGATGGAACATATGCACAACGGTGTTGAGCTTTTGCAGGAAATCAACGGCTACAAGGTTTTCTCTTCCGCCGTAGGCGTTCGCAATCCATTCGCCGTCCTTACGGTTGTAGTCAAGGTAAAGCATTGAGGCAACGGCGTCAACGCGGATACCGTCAACATGGTACATATCGAGCCAGAACATTGCGGAAGAAATAAGGAAGCTTGTAACTTCATATCTGCCGTAGTTAAAGATGTACGTGCCCCATTCCTTGTGTTCGCCTATTCTCCAGTCCTCGTATTCATAGCAGCCTGTGCCGTCAAAACGCGCAAGACCGTGAGCGTCCTTGGGGAAGTGGGCGGGTACCCAGTCAAGGATTACGCCGATGCCTTCCTGGTGGCAGCGGTCAATAAGATACATAAGGTCCTTGGGTTCGCCGAAGCGCGAGGTAGCGGCATAGTAGCCTGTTACCTGATAACCCCAGCTTCCGTCAAACGGATACTCGGTAAGAGGCATAAACTCAATATGGGTATAGCCCATTTCCTTAACATAAGGAATAAGCTCGTCGGCAAGCTTGCGATAGCTGAAAACGTTGCCGTCGTCATATTTACGCCAAGAGCCCGCGTTCACTTCATAAACGTTGATAGGCATCTTGCTATGCGGATGGTCCTTCTTGTATTGGAACCATTCTTCGTCGTGCCACTGGAAGTCATAAATATGGTATGTGCGCGAGGCGTTTTCCGGACGGGTCTGGCAATGGAAAGCATAGGGATCCGTTTTCATAATGCGGTCGTTCCACGGTGTTTCTACGCAATACTTGTAGCAGCAGAATTCCCAAACGCCTTCAACAAACAGTTCCCAAACACCTGAGTCTGAGATGCGGTACATATAATGGGAATCGGGATTCCAGTCGTTGAAATCACCTACTACCGAAACGGACTTTGCGTTCGGCGCCCATACTCTGAAAACTACGCCCTGACGGCCGTCCCAGTTTTCAAAATGCGAACCGAGAAAATGATAAGCTCTTGCAGCCTCACCTTGCAGAAACTGTTCAAGGGGCGGTCTTGTGTCATTAATTGAAAAAGCCATAGTATACCTCTTTTCTGAAAAAGTTTTTTCATAGATTTTTAAAAACTATAATTTATACCGATTGCTGATGTAAATTATATGCTATTACTATTATTATAATATATTTTACCAAATATACAAGAGGTAAAAAAGAATTTTATGTAAATAATTTTAGACATTTTTTGAACTTCGTCGAATTTTTACGTCAATTTACACAAAATTACTTTATTATTTTTGTCAGGTAGTCTGCCAGTGGTGATTTTATGTTATCATACGCCAAAGCGGCGGTATCCGTCGCGGCAATTTCGGCTTGAAGAATACGGCTGTACTCGCCGTTATTTCTGATATATTTCGCAACCGAAGTAATTACTTCCGAACCGCAGGTTTTGAGCATTTGCGAGCCTTCCTCATTGAAGCCGAGCACCCTTACGTATTCCGCGTTTTGCCTTTGCGTTTCTTCGGTAATGCCAAGCAGAGCGCAGATTAAAACACGCCGCAAACGCGCGTGAGTGTAGCGCTTGGTTTTGACCGCGGATAATATTTCTTCAACGGAATTATATTTTTTTACAGCCTCATATATCCTGTTTTCAAGCCCTTCGCCCACGTCCGGTAACGCGGCGAAATCTTCCGCCGTCATTGTCCTCAGTTTGTACAGGATTGCCCTTTCCAAATTTTCCGCCCTGGTTATTTCAGACGGGACGCTTGGCATGTACGCCGAGGCGTCCTCGTTATTTTTCAGAAGTCCGCGGATGTATGAAGCGGACGCTATGCTGCCGGATCGGATGTGGGAATCATGAAGCGAGCCCGCGCGCAAAACGGGAACGGGCGTGATATTCGTACCTTTAAGCGCGCGGATGTATTCAACCGCGAGTATGTTGTTGGGGCTGCCGAGCACGGAGGCAACGTCGCCGCCGCAGACTGACGAAACCGCGGCTTGCACCGCGCGGGGATAATATTCGCCCTGCTTCATCAGCTCCGATATTTTTTCGCGTACAGCTTTGTTTTCAAAAGAATACGCCGCCTTTTGAAGCAAATCCAAATCGTCTGTTTCACAGCCGAACGCAAGGCGGGATACGCAGCCAAAGCTTTTGGCAATGCTTACACCGCCTTCGGCAAAGCGCTGAGCGTTTGCGACCGCCCGGGTGACAGGCAGTTCAACAACCAAATCGGCTCCGTTTTCCAGCGCGGTTGCGGCACGTTCAAACTTAGAGCAAATTGCGGCTTCTCCACGCTGGGTAAAGCTTCCGCTCATTATCGCAAGCACGCTGCCGTACTTTTTTGCCTGTGACAACAGATAGGCGTGGCCGTTGTGAAAGGGGTTGAATTCACATATAACAGCAACAGACATTTTAACCTCCGGCGTGAAAATGAAAAATCATTGGGGATTTTGCAAAAAAAATGATAAAAACACTTGAAAAAGTAACATTATTATTGTATTATATATAGTATCTTTGTGTATATTATACATCACCCCCGCAAAAAAATCAACTATAGAAGGGATAGATTCCAATGAAAGTTTTAGTTATCAACGCAGGCAGCTCATCTCTTAAGTATCAGCTTATTGACATGACCGACGAAAGCGTGCTTGCAAAGGGCAACTGCGAAAGAATCGGCACGGAAGGAGCGTTTATAGGCTTTAAAACTCCCGACGGCGAAAAGGTTGAGCGTCAAACAGAGATGAAAAACCACACACAGGCCTTTGAGGCTGTTAAAAACGCTATTCTTGACCCGGAATACGGCGCAATCAAGGATTTAAGCGAGGTTGCGGCTATAGGCCACCGCATTGTACAGGGCGGCGCGTATTTTGACCGAAGCGTACTTATTGACGCGGACGTGCTTGCAAAAATTGAGGAGCTTTCTCCCCTTGCTCCGCTTCACAATCCTGCTCACATTCAGGGCATTAACGCCTGCACCGCGGTGTTCGGAAAGGATGTTCCGCAGGTTGCCGTTTTCGACACGGCTTTCCACCAGACAATGCCCGAAAAAGCATATATGTACGCTGTTCCCTATGAGTATTATGAAAAGCTCGGCGTTAGAAAATACGGCTTCCACGGCACTTCACACCGCTATGTAAGCGCAAAGATGGCTGAAATTATGGGCAAGCCGATTGAGGAGCTTAAAATCATTACCTGCCATATCGGCAACGGTTCTTCAATTACCGCGGTTAACGGCGGCAAGGTTATTGACACAACAATGGGCCTTACTCCGCTGGGCGGATTTTTGATGGGCACACGTTCAGGTTCGCTTGACCCGTCGGTTGTTACCTTTATCGGCGAGAAGGAAGGCATGACCTTTGCCGAGATGTCAAACATGCTCAACAAAAAGTCCGGTCTTTTGGGTGTTTCGGGCGTTTCTTCGGACGACCGCGACGTAACCGCCGCCGAAAAAGCAGGCAACCACAGAGCAAAGCTTGCGCACGATATGCTTTACTACCAGATTGCGCAGTATATCGGAAGCTTTTATGTTGCTTTGGGCGGTTGTGACGCGATTGTATTCACTGCCGGTCTCGGCGAAAACCAGCCTTGCCTGCGCGAAGGCGTTTGCAATTACCTTGAGTGCCTTGGCGTTAAGCTTGACAAGGACGCCAACAACAACGCGATTCACGGCAGACAGGGCAAGCTTACCGCTGACGACTCAAAAATCAGAGTTGAGCTTATTGCCACCGACGAGGAAATGGTAATCGCAAGAGATACCAGGGATATTGTTGAGGCTTTATAATTTAAGATTTACGGTTAGTAACTAATACAAAGTTTAAAAGGCTTGCTTCGGCAGGCCTTTTTTGTTTGCCTGTTTTTATGACCGTCGGCAAATAATACTAATTCCTGATAGAAAGTAGACTTATATTTTGCGAATATATTTTTCGCAAGACAAGGCGGAGGACGCCGCAAGGCTGGCGCCTTGCAAGGACGACAACGCAGTATTGCGGAAAATAGTCCGCAAAGATTGGCAACTTTTTATTAGGTATTAGTATA
>DOUO01000175.1 GCA_003520555.1 Oscillospiraceae bacterium | reverse complement strand
CGTTTCAAAGTCCACTTTATTTCCATCATATATTTCACCCTCAGCGTGTGGGATATACGGTCTGTTTTGGCTTCCCTGTTGAATTCTGAAAACAACTTTTTCTTTATTAATTGAATCAATAGTAATCATATTCTCAGAATCCGGAGAATGATAAGGAACATAAGTATTTGCGTAGTTTTCTATATCATCTCTCGCCCTTTTCCTCAAAACAACCGATAATGAAAATGAACCTTTTTTTCCGTCCGGCGTTACAACTGTGAATTTTTCCGTTCCCTCGTTAAAATAAACTGCGCCCAGATGAAGGGTATCATTTTGGGCAATGGTTATTTTAAAGCAATGGTCACCCTCGGTAGTAATTTTTGCCTCCGAAAAATTTATGTTTTGTTTACAGGTAACCTCGACCGCAGCTCCTAAATCCACCTCGTTGTTTGGGTATACAAATTCTAATTCATTTGAAGATTCTTCCTGCTGAGTATTTGATGATTTAGTATTTTTACCGTTATTATCCGAATTATTGTTATCGCCTGAGTTTTCCTTTTTATTTGTCGTAGTTTTTTCGGTAGTATTTTTATCGTCGCTTGTTTTGCTCTCTTTGTCATCAGATGATTTGTCTAATATATCTGTAATCTGATCATATTCTAAACATATATTCAAATAACGCACTTCGTTTTTCACAAGCGAAATATTATAAGGCATACTCTTTGCAAAGTTTCCGTTTTCTGCTTGAATTGTGTAAGTTCCCGGATCAAGCTCAACTTCATAATTACCTTTTTTGTCCGAAGAAATTGTTTTTACAATGGAATCATCTTCATTTTTGATAACTATATCCGCAAGGGCGCAGGTATTAAACTCATCATCTTTTAAATTCGTTATTACGGTTCCTATCAATAACGCCTTGTTATTTTCAGGTGTCTTTATTTCCGATTGATATAGATTTTGCGCGAATTTAACTGCTTGATACGCATTTACACAAAACTTTTTACCGTCTCTGAAATATTTTTCGGATTCATAATACTCGCCTTTGATGGGTTGAACGGCAGACGACATAATAATACTTTTAACGAGATCACTCTTCAGATTTGGATTAACGCCCATCATCAAAGCTATGACTCCGGAGACAATCGGAGCTGAAAATGACGTACCGCTAACTTTTTGTTTTCCCGATTCATTGTTGCTCAGACCCGCTAATGCCTCGCCGGGAGCATATATATCTATTCTGCTGCCGCGCAGTGAAAACGCCGAGGGCTTGTTTTCGACCGTTGAAGCACCCACCATTACAATTCGTTTAACTACTTCAGCGTCTGTTATCGCCCCGAAAATATCATACTTCGCATCATAAATTACATCTTTAATAACATCTTTCGATGATACGTTTTCGCTTTTATTGTACAGTTTTACACCGTATTTATTATTTTTGTCCCGTTTGCAACGTACCCATGTATCATCATTTAAGTTTCCGGCAGCTTTGACGATTACAAATTCGATTCCTGCGTTTATTTGTTTCTTTAAAAAACTGCTCATGGCTTGTTGAAAATAAGATAAATCCGATTGCGCGTCAGCGATACCGATTTGCGCGCCGACTACCAAATCTTCATATCCGTTGCTTAAATTAATTATTTTGACTCCTTTTGATAAAAGCAACGCAATCGCATATTTATATTTCATAAGAGATGAGTAATAGTGTTCACCATCTCTATAATAAGCATATAAGTAATAATCCGCATTTCGGCATACGCCTTCTATTCCCTTTCCGTCTTTCTTTTGAGCGCCGATAAACCCCATAACCTGAGTTCCGTGATCTATATCATCGGAAAGTAAATTTTGATTATTTTTTAATACCGTAATATTATTGTCGGCGAGATACTCATTTTGTACATCAAACAAAGAATCAAATATTCCTACTTTTACTTTACTGTAGTTTAATTTTTCAGCCTCCAGCGCCGGCAACGCTATTGCATGACGCCACCAATCGCCGCCCTTTTCGGCAGAGCTGTATTTATCCTCACAGTCCGTCAGCATAAATACCTTGTGAAAATCCACTTCCGAGTTTTCAAGTTCGTTTTTCAGCATTTCTTTCGCGGTGATTAAATAATCAAAATTCTTGCCTTCAAACTCAACCTGATAGTCATTTGTAAATTCAACGCTGCCGACAATCTTTCCTTTATATTCACTTACGATTTTTTCAACGTCTGAATATGAGAATTTTTTATCCGCAGTAATAAGCAACTGATTTTTTACAAATAATTCATTGTTTTCAAAAGCTATATCATCCTTTGTAAAATCCTTGAACTCTATCCTTCCTGTCAGCAAATTGCCGTTATTAAACACTCCGTTCGCAGCTAAAACGCCGACAACAGTAACTGCCGGTATCAATATTGCAAGAATAATTGATATAACTTTTATGTATTTATTTTTAAACAAATCTTTAATCCCGGATTTGATATTTTTTCTATCATCATAAAGACTTACGCCGCAATAAGCGCAGTAGTTAATTCCGTCTTTATTTTCTTTTCCGCAATTAAAACACTTCACAACCATTCACCTGTACAAAATAAGAATTATTAAAGTATATAAAAAATAATTAACTGCTATTTACCGGCAGGTTCGCTTACCGTGACCACGCACACGGCGGATTTGCCGTTGTAGGTTTTTACGGTGATTACCGCCCGTCCGGGCTTAAGCGCGGTGATTTTTCCGTTAGCGCCGACCGTTGCCGAAATCGGGTTGCCGGACGTAAAGCTTGTGTTCGCGCTTGCGCAGTCCTCGCCCAAATCGGCGGCAAGGTCGAAGGTTTGCCCCGGTTCAAGGCTGATTTCATTTTCGCTGAGCACAACCGCGCGAGGAGCGTTTTTGACGGTGACAACCGCCGTCGCGGTTACTCCGTTGTAGGTTTCGGCGGTGATTACGGCGGTGCCGCTTGATTTTGCCGTAAGATCGGCTTTGTTGGCGCTGCCCTTTTTGACGCTTACAACGCTTTCGTCGGAGCTGCTCCACTTGATTGTGGGAGCGCTTGAATATGAACCGCTGTTGGTACATTCAAGTATGGTATAAACCTCGCCGAGTCCCATTTCAAGCGAGGGAACGCTGAGCTTCATGCTGACGGGAGCTTGCTTGACGGTGATTGCCGCGGACGCGGTTTTGCCGTTGTAAAGCTTTATTGTAACGTTTGCCGTGCCGGGCGAAACGGCGGTGATTTCAGCCTTGTTGCCGCTGCCCTTTTTGACGGTTGCGACGGCGTTGTTGCTGCTGCTCCAAACCAGGTTTGAAGCGTTTGCGTAGGTTCCGCTGTTGGTGGTTTCGCTGATTGTAAGCCTTTCACCCGCGCCGAGCGTTGCCTTTGAGGTGCTGAGCGTTACCTTTGACGGAGCGGGCTTAACCGTAACCTTTGCCTTTGCGGTTACGCCGTTAAACGCTTTGGCTGTTATTGTCGCGGTGCCGGGCGAAACGCCCTTGGTGATTCCGCCGGATTTCCTGACGGTTGCGACTTTTGTATTGCCTGAGGAGTAATCGACTACGCTTGAAGCCTGACCCGCGGGAACCGAGGAATCAAAGTCAAATTCCTCGCCCGCGCCCAAAATTACGTTCGCGGAGTTAAGGCTGACCTTGGTCGGCGCTTTTTTCACGGTGATATTCGCCTTGGCGGTCCTGCCGTTATAGGTTTTGAGCGTGATTGTCGCGGAGCCGGTGCCCTTGGCGGTGATTACCGCCTTGTTGGTTTTCTCGGTTTTTGTTACCGAAACAACCTTTGAGTCGGACGAAGTCCACCTCAGGTTAGCGGCGTTCGCGTATGAACCGCTGTTTGTGGTTTCAGATAACGTATATGTTTCGCCGACGCCCATCGTGCGGCTGTTTATATTGAGCTTAACGCTTTCGGGAGCCTTTTTGACCGTTACTGCGCAGCTTGCGCTCAGGCGCTTGTCACCGCTGACGGTAATTACGGCGGAGCCCGGGGCAACGCCTGTTACCCTGCCGTTTTTATCAACCCTCGCGACGCTTGTGTTGCTGCTCCTCCAGCTGATGTTTTTGGTGTCGTTGCTCAAAAGTCCGTAGACTTCGTTTACGCCGAGCGAAAGCGAGTCGCGGTTGAGCTTGAGCTGATTGTAGGGCTTTGCCTTGACAACAACGCAAATTGTTACGTCTCTGCCGCAGCCGCGAACCTCGGTGATTGCGTTGGCCTTGCCCGCGGAGTGCCAAAAAACGTTTGACTTTCCGTCGCCGTAGTAAATTCCGATGTGGTTGTAGGGGCTGCCGTAATATTCGCTTTCCGTGCAGAACTGCCAGATGATGTCGCCCTTTTCAAGCAGTCCGGAGTTGAGCATTGCGGATTTTGAGGTGAAGTAGTAGCGGCTGATGTTGTAGTCGCGGTAAAGACTGACCCAGCCCGTTTCGGCGGGAACAAGGCTCTTTTTCTTGCTGACGCTTTGCAGCACGTGCCACACAAAGCCGGTGCAGTTGAGCTGAGGCGTGGTTGTGGGAAGTCCGTAATTGCCCGTGGCGTAACGGCTGCTGCGGTCTCCGTTGGGCATGCGGTAGTCGTCCATTACAAACTTTGTTCCTATGTAATAATCCTTGTTCTTGCTTTTGTTGTCGTGATTTTTAAGCCACGAAATCAGGTCGTCGTACTTGATTCCGAGCACGTCGGCGTAGCCCTTTACGCCCTTGTGCCAGCGGTCGGTAAGGGTTGTGGTGGTGGCGGGAATATAGCTGCCGTGAACGCTTACCTTACAGCTTGCCTTGTGTCCCGAAACCTTGTCGGTGGCGGTAATTGTCGCCGAACCGGTTTTGTTGGCGGTTACAAAGCCGTTTGAGGCTCTTACGTCGGCAACGTTGGGATTGCTTGAGGTGTAGACAACGTTGTTTGTAGCCGATTTGTCGGAATAATACTGGTTGATGTCAACGGTATCGCCGATGGTCAGCGATAAATCGGCCGCGCTGAGCGTGAGCTTTTTGCTTGCAGCGGAAACTGCCGGAACCGCCGCGCCGAGCATTGACAGTGTAATTACGACCGACACTGCAACCGCGGTGGTTTTCCTCATTATTTCTTTAATCATATTCCCTCAGTCCCCTCGTTTGACCGCATATAACCATACACGGTAAATCATAACACAATATTCGCGGAAAATCAAGAAAAACCGCCTTTTTTTAATGTCCGCCGCTCTTTTTTTAATGTCCGCCGCGCGCATTGTCATTCCGAGCGGCCGCGCCGGCGGATTTGCGAAGCAAACAGCCGAAAACGACGGTCTTTGGTTATAATTCATAAAATAACCGCGCAAAAATATGCAATATGCTTTGGGCGCCGAGCATTTAGATAAAACTAACCATAACTTTTAAAAAAAGTTAAGAATTTTTGATAGATTTTGAAGATTTATGCTTGACTTTGCTCGGATTGGTGGTATAATAATGACAAGAGGTGACCAAAATTGCTCACGCAAGAGAGATATCAGTCAATTTTAAGCATTATCAATGAAAGAAATGCCGTAACCGTCGCAGAGCTTTCACAACTGCTTGATACGTCCGAATCTACAATAAGACGTGACCTTAACGCACTGAACGAGCTCGGCAAAATCAACAAGGTTTTCGGCGGCGCGACCGCCGTAACCCGTTCCGAAGGCGTCGTCGAGGACAGCGTGGTAACACGCGAACGATTGATGAGCGAGGAAAAAACCGAGATTGCAAAATACTGCGCCACACTGATTAACAACACCGATTTTGTTTACATTGACGCGGGCACAACAACCTCGCGGCTGATTGACTTTATTACAAACGAAAAGGCAACGTATGTAACAAACGGAATTGTCCACGCGCGTAAGCTTATTCAAAAGGGGCTTAACGCCTACATTGTGGGCGGCAAGGTTAAACCCGTGACGGAAGCTGTTGTAGGCGCCGAAGGCATAAGAAATTTGAAAAACTTTAATTTTTCAAAGGCGTTTATGGGAACCAACGGCATCGACATTCAGACGGGCTACACCACACCCGACATTGAAGAAGCTATGATAAAGGAACAGGCGATTAATCAAAGCTACATGGCTTTTATTATTGCCGACCACACAAAATTCAGGCGTGTGTTCCCTGTAACATTTTCTCCGCTGACAAAATGCTGCATTATTACGGACGCAATGCCCGACGGCAAATTTGCTAAAGAAACAGTTATAAAGGAGGTTAAAAAGTGATTTACACGGTAACGCTGAACCCGTCGATTGACTACATTGTAAGGCTTGACAGCTTTACAAGCGGAATCACAAACCGCACCACAAGCGAGGAGTATTACTACGGAGGCAAGGGAATTAACGTTTCCTGCGTGCTTGCCGAGCTTGACATGGACAGCACCGCTTACGGCTTTGTGGCAGGCTTTACCG
>DOUO01000055.1 GCA_003520555.1 Oscillospiraceae bacterium | reverse complement strand
TAGGCTTTAATTCTCTGCCCGAAAGTGCGGCGAACTCGCGCGCGATTCCGTAATGTCCCCAAAGGTCGGGACGGTTGGTAAGGGATTTGTTGTCAACCTCAAAAACAATATCGTCAACGGCGTAAACACTTTTTATATCGGTACCGTTGGGAATGTCATCGGTAATTTCCATAATGCCCGAATTGTCGTCGCTGATACCGATTTCAGCTTCGCTGCAGCACATGCCGCAGCTCATGAAACCCGCAAGCGGACGCGGAGCGATTTCTATTTCGCCGATTTTTGCGCCGACCTTAGCAAAAGCGGTTTTCATGCCGACCTTAACGTTTGGAGCGCCGCAGACAACATCGGTAAGCTCCTCGTCGCCGGCGTCAACCTTAAGAAGATGAAGCTTCTTTGATTCGGGGTGGTTTTCAACCGACTTGATTTCGGCAACAACAATACCGCTGATGTCGGCGCCTTTATGGAAAATTTCGTTTTCAACCTCTGCGGTTGAGAGCGAAAATTGGTGAATCAGCTTTAATTTATCAAGTCCCGACAAATCTACAAAGTCGGAAATCCAATTCATAGATAAAAACATTTTACTACCTCCTGTTACGCTTCGTCGTCAGTAAACTGCGAAAGTGATTTCAAGCTGCCGCTGTTGAGGTCGCGGATATCCTTGACCTTGTACTTCATCATGGCAAGACGGGTAAGTCCCAGACCAAACGCGAAGCCTGTGTATTTGTCGGGGTCAATTCCGCCTTCACGCAGCACGTTCGGATGAATCATTCCGCACGGGCAAAGCTCAAGCCAGCCGCTGTGCTTGCATGACGAGCAGCCTTCACCGCCGCAGATTTCACAGTTGATGTCAAGCTCAAAGCCGGGTTCTACAAACGGAAAAAAGCCGGGACGAAGGCGAACCTTTACGTCGCGCTGAAAAACCTCGGAAAGCATTGTTTTCATAAAGAAAATAAGATTTGAAATGCTTATGTCCTTATCAACCATTACGCCCTCCATTTGGAAGAAGGTGTTTTCATGGCTTGCGTCGGTGGCTTCGTTTCTAAAGCAGCGTCCGGGGAAAATTGCCTTTATGGGCACTCCGTCCTCAATCATCTTTTTGCCGTATTTTCTTAAAATAGCGTTTTGAGCGGCTGAGGTCTGACTTTTTAAAAGCTGGCCGTTTTCAAGATAATAGGTATCCTGCATATCGCGTGCGGGGTGGTGCTTGGGGATATTTACGGACTCAAAACATTCGTAGTCTGTAACAACCTCGGGATAATCCTCAACGGTGAAGCCCATTGATTTAAAAATTGTTTCGCATTGACGCTGAACCAAGGTAATAGGGTGATACGAGCCGCGGTCGAGGTTTGCCGGAGCGGTGATGTCAAACTGAGGCATTGAAGCGATTTCAAGCTCAATTTCCTTTTGCTTAATATCTGTGATTTTTTCATCAATTTTTTGAGCGGCGTAGCCCTTGAGCTTGTTTACCTCGGCGCCGAAGGACTTTTTTTCCTCGTTTGAAAGGTTTTTCATGTTTTTGAGCAAGGCGGTAATGCAGCCCTTTTTGCCCAAAAATTCAACCCTGATTTTGTCAAGGTCGGCAAGGTCGGCTGTTTTTTCAAGCCTTTCCTTGATTTCCTGTTTCAGAATATCAATTTTGTTATCCATAAATACCTCCATGTTTGGTTTTTTACTGATTATTGATTAAAAATAAGCGGTTATTGAAAATAAAAATCCCCGTGCAGTTTCCTGCACAGGGACGAAAATTTCCGTGGTACCACCCTGATTTTTGCATACGCAAACACTCATTGGACATATAACGCTGTCAGCCGTCGCGCCCTACTTGGTTCAGGCGTGCCACTCGGAAGTGAACTTCACAAAATCAGCTTTGAGCGCGCTTTCAGCCGGCGACGCGCTTCTCTTTTCAAAGCCGCAAAATTGCTACTCTCTTCGTCAATGTGTTATCTGATTTATTATGATATCACGTTTTATTAAATTTTTCAAGTGTTATTTTATATTATTTATCCGTTACCTTGCCGATGTCGATAATTGTACCGCTGTCGCCCTGAACCTTAGGCAGCTCGCCGTTCCATTTTTCAATCTTCTTGTTTTCAATTACCTTGTCGGTAAGTGAATCGTTTAGCTTTTTGTTTGCCTGAGCGTCGCCGTCCGCTTTGATTTTCTTGGCTTCCGCGTCAGCTTCGGCGTTTTTGATTTTGGTTTGTTTTTCGGTTTCGGCCTTCAAAAGCTTTTGCTGGGCAACCTGTTTTTCCTCGATTGCGGCAATAAACGCGTCGGAAAAATCAAAGTCAATGATATTAACGTCGGTTACATAAAGTCCGATGTTGTTGAGCTTATCGTTCAAGCCCTTTACGAGTCCGTCCGAAATCAGCGCGCGGTTTGTTACGCTTTGCTCGGCTGTATATGTGGCGGTGATTGCCTTCAAAACCTCGTTTACCGCGGGTACAACAAGCACGTTTTCATAGTCGGCGCCTATATTTTTATAAATGCTGTAGCTTTTTGAGGTATCAACGCGGTAGTTGATTGCAAGCACTGTTTTTACACTTTGCAGGTCTTTTGAAAACGCCTCGGTGTTAACCTCAAGCTTTTGTATACGATTGTCAATTTTTTCTACGCTTTGAATAAACGGAATTTTGGCGTGAACGCCCTCCTGCAATACGCCTTCGTTAACCTTGCCCATTGTGACAACAACGCCGGTGTGACCTGCGTCAACCACAACAACGGTGTTGATTATCAAAATAACAGCGACAATTACAAGTACAAAGGGAATTACTATTTTTTTAATCTTTTTGGGATTTATCGGATTAACCGTTTTTACTGTGCTTTCCATAATTTACTCCTTTTCAGTCAGTGAATTGTAAAGCCTGTCCGCCTCCTGCTTGTACACACCCGAAATATACGCGTAGGTCATAATTGTCAAAACACTTTCAAGACGCTGCTTTGAGTCGCTTGAAACAGGTGTGTAGCCGCTGATTGCGCGGCTGACAAGCCTTGGAATATCCGCGTAGGTCGCCTTGCTGTTTTTGGCGTCGGCAGTAACAATACAGAGGTAATCATACATTTGCTCCTCTGAAATTATGTCGTCGCTTGTGTCGTCGGTATCGCCGTTGACTATCGTCATAAGCTCGCCTATTTGTTCAAGCTTCATGCAGTTTCTGAGCGACGATATAAGCAGTATGCGCGCAAGCTGGCGTTCGCGGTACTTCTTATTAACCGGGTGCGAAACAAAACGCCGCTTAACCCAGTTTTGTATTGTAGAGGCTTCAAGTCCCGTGACAGAGCACACCTGACCAAGCGTTAAGCCGTCAAACGCTTCAATGAGCGGGCGGTATTTTTCAAACAGGCTTGCGGTGCCGTCATGAGGAATTGACGTCCCGGGGGATAAGTGATGCACCGGAGGTCTCCTTTCTTTAAAAGTTTAATTGATTATATCACAGGTTCATTTGACTGTCAAGCACTTTCATTTGATTGTAAACTTTTTTTACCGACTGCATTATATTTTCTACGCTTTTGTCATCTTCAATTACGCTTACGTAACCCTGAATCATACGCGCCTTTGCGTAAAGCGCGCGCGCGCGGCGGTAAACAAAAATTCGCGCTTCACGCTTGCCGTTTTTTGCCTCCTGTATTGTGTTTGCGCCCGCGGAGTTGCCGTCAAGAGCAAT
This sequence comes from Oscillospiraceae bacterium, assembly GCA_003520555.1. Lineage (GTDB taxonomy): Bacteria > Bacillota > Clostridia > Oscillospirales > Acutalibacteraceae > Ruminococcoides. The sequence goes on along the minus strand of DOUO01000055.1, from coordinate 598 downwards.
TACAACCGAAGGTCGGCGCTTAAAGATTTCGTAGGCGAAGCTTTTGTAAAGTCCCATGCGCGTCGGCTCAATTGAAACTCTGATTCCCACGCCGCTGCGCTTAAGGCGGGACGCTTCGTAAGGGGTAATTCTTGTGGGAACAATTGCGATTATTTCAAACTTATCACGGGCTATTTCATACAGATAGCGTTCGTAAAGCGTAAGGCGGTTTCCTATAACAAAACAGGCTTTTTGCGGGTCAAGGGTGTTTACAAGCTTAAGCAAAAGCTTACACAGGTTTTCCTTTTTGCGGGGGCTGCGTTCCGATGAATTAAAGCTGCCGCCCAGCAAAACTACAGGTACTTTGCCGGAGGGGATTTCACGAATTTGATTTTTAAGGCATACCTCGCTTTCAAGCTTTTGAGGAGCAATGAATATTTCGCCGCTGCTTTTTGCCCTTTCCCTGATTTGGCGGTCAAGATATTTTTGAGGGCTTTCGCCGTTGAGCAGCTTTTCAAAAGAGGCTGATTTTTCGACAAAGGCTTTCATACCCTTTTTAAGCACTTTTTCCTCGGCAGACTTCATCTGCTTCATTTCATCAAAGCTTAAATCAAGCAGC
>DOUO01000140.1 GCA_003520555.1 Oscillospiraceae bacterium | reverse complement strand
TAATTATTGCCGGACGCACAGGCTTTCGTAACGGAAACGCCGCGCGTCCGGTTTTTTTCGTATATAATACTAATACTTTCTATCAGGAATTAGTATAAAACAGTGTGCGTAATTTATCACGGTACGCAATAATTCAGGGCTCGGCATAATACCGAGCCCTGAAATTTTAATTTATCTTACCGCTTTAATTCTTACCTTTTCTTCATAAAGCAGACGGTCGGCGCGGGTGAGCGAGTCAAAAAACTCCGTCAGGCTTTCGGGACGTGCTTTTACGCAGCCGAAGCTGCAGCCGAAGCCTGTTTCCACGTTGGAAATCCTTACCGCGGCAAAACGTTTGTTGACATTATTAAGCTTTTCGCGGAAGGCGTCAAGGTCGGCTCCGTGTTCAATAATCAAAAACTCGTCGCCGCCGTAGCGGAACACGCATTCGCCGTCAAAAAACTCAAGCAAAATATCCGAAAAGGTTTTCAGGATATCGTCGCCGGCGCGGTGGCCGTAGGTGTCGTTAACCGCCTTGAAGCTGTTGATGTCGCCCATGGCGACGCATACGTCGCAGCCTATGTAATCGGGCACGCGCTGATTTAGCGCGTAGCGGTTTTGCAGGCGGGTAATGCTGTCGTGATTCGCGATAATTTCAAGCGAGTTGTTAAGCATGTTAGCCTTATTTTTTTGCGAAATGTAGTTAGCCGTAAGCCGGTAGTTGAGCAGCGCTCCCACAACCGAAAGAACCGCGAGCATTATGTAGTTATACGGATTTATGCGCCCCTGAGCGATACCGAAGTTCAGAATAAGGTAATTGACCGTATACGAACCCGTGATGGTAGCCGCGGCAAAAATCGGGTGCTGCTTTACAAACAGCACAGCCAGCAGCTCAACCGTATAGAACGTAAGCAGCTGTTGATAATTTTTGTAATTGTAAACCGAAATCTCGATGCTCCAGATAATCAGCAGAATTATATAACCGCCTATAAACATCTTGACAGCCTTCGGGTGGTTATGCGCGAGGTCGGTGTTCCTCATGAAAATTCCGGACACAACATAGCCGAAAACACACAGAAACACGCTTTTGCCAACCCTGAAAACCGTGTCGGCAACAGCGTTGTCTATATTGTTGTGATTAATAATAAAGTAAAAAACCAAAGAAATCAGCTGAATAATTCCTACAACAAGCGAGACGTAGTGAATGTTTTTAACGTTAAGATTGTCTATTTCACGTTTTGTCTGCATATCTGTTTTCGGAAAAAACCAAGACGCAAGGTTTTCGGAAATTTTGCTTTTTGCCATTGCTTCACCTCAGTTGTTTCAAATAATAACGAAGTAATAAAGAGATTTTAAACTGGATTTTAAAAAAAATCAAGCGGTAAAATATACAAATCATAATAAATATTATGCGTTTTTATAGTTCTAAATTAAGCCGCGCCACTTTTCTGACGTCTTTCTCGGCGTCCAAAAACGCCTTTACCACAAGCGGGTCAAAGTGTTCGCCGGATTCTTCGCGGATGATGTCAAGCGCCTTTTCAACCGTAAACGGCTCTTTGTAGCTGCGGCGTGAAACAAGCGCGTCAAACACGTCGGCAACCGCCATTACGCGCGCGGAAAGCGGTATTTCACTGCCCTTAAGACCGTTCGGATATCCCTTTCCGTTCCACTTTTCGTGATGACAAAGCGCAAGGTTTTTGGCTTCGGTTAAGTAGTTGGATTTTTCGTCAACAATGGCTATTGCCTGGTCAATAATCTTTCCGCCCTCGGTGGTGTGGCTCTGCATAATTTTAAACTCCTCGTCGGTAAGCCTGCCGGTTTTGTTTAAAATCACATCGGAAACCGTAATTTTACCTACGTCATGCAAGGGCGCGGAATTTACTACCTCGTTTATGTATTCTTCGCTCAGGCTGTCGGCGTAAATGCCCTCCTTTTTCATCTGATAAAGGATGATTTCGGTATAAGCCGCGGTTTTGTAAACATGGTCGCCCGTACGTTTGTCGCGGCTTTCAACCATGTCCGCAAGAACCAAAATAAGACCGTTCTGAAGCTTTGCGAGCTGTTCGGTTTTGCGCTGGATTTCCCCGATATACAGCACGGTGTTATGCGCGGCCTTTTTATATTCAAGGTAAAGCGTTTCAATTTCATCGCCCGTGCTTATGTTAAGCGCGTCAAGCATGTTTATCCATTTTTCTCTGCTTTCCGGCGAATCATACGCCGAATGTCTGGAAACATGGGCAATTGAATTAATCGGCTTGACAATATGCCGTTCCGCCATCCAAACGGCATAGGTGCGTACAAGTATGAGGAAGCCGATTAACAGCGAAATGCTTTTTGCCAAATACGCCAATTCCTCGGCGCGCAGAAGGCTCATCTCCATGTCAACGCCGATATAGCACCTTACCTTGCCGCCGCTGTCCTTTACGGGCTCGTACACGGTCAGCAGCCAGCCGTCGGAATCGTTTGAAATATCCGGCGGAATTTCCTTGCCCGCAAGGAATTTGTCCTTATATTTTTCAATGGAGGAGTCGTATTTTATCAACTGCCCCGGTTCGTCCGCTTCAAGGTTCGGAGCGTCAATGTCAAAAATAACATGTGTGCCGTCTTTTTCAACGCGGTAAACGTAAATGTATTTTATTACGGGCGAAACAGACCTTACCGTGTTAAGAAGCTCCTCAACTTCGGAGTAGCCTTCGGCGGCTCTGCCTTTATTCAGATAATCGTCAACGCGGTCGGCGTCAAGCTTCTGCGCAATCACATGCGCCGCGTGGCTTCCGTCCGCCTGATATTCGGCAATTGTCGAATCATGGAACTGCACTATGCTGATTCCGATTGCCGCGGAAGCGACAAACGTAATTGAAAGCGCCAGCACAAGGGTGGTTTTTATCCTGAGCGAAAGGCGATTTCGGTTGTTTCGCTTTTGTTTGTCAAAAACCGTGATGTAGTACCAGCTGCGCGTGTGAATGTAATCCAGCAGCTTTTGCGGCAGCAGCTTGTAAATAACGATAGCCGTTACGCTGACAAGCGCTTTGTCAACAAAATCAATAAAAAAGTTTGAAAGGATATTTGACATGAAATATCCCATCGGCACCGCTTTGTTAATTGAAGCCGCCAAGTCCACCGCAAAGCCTTCGCCGAAGCTCATGCCGTATATCAGCCAAGTCAGCGTTCCTCCGGCAATTCCGCCGAAAAACGCGAAAATAACGATTGCAAGCAAAATATACGGAATTTTCAGTCTCCGCATTTTTTCGGCAAAGGACACCGCCGCAACCGCGATAAGCACGCTGATTACGCAGTAATAAATGCTTGACGGATCTGAAAACCCGGCGATGATATTCGAGAAAAATCCCACCGTAATACACGGTATATATCCGCCGAGCATAGCCGCGAAAATCGTTCCTATGTCGTCAATGTAAAGCGGCAGTCCGAGCGCGGCGTTGATTTTTGTACCGATTATGTTAAGAAAAATTCCTGCAAATATAACGCAAACCAAAGAAAAACCCGAGCTTTTTGAAGGCTTTGATTTAATCATTTTTTACATTCCTTTTCAATCAATTTACTAAAGCGTTCCGCAGGCATCGGAGCCGCGAAATAAAAGCCCTGAACAATGTCGCAGCCCATCTTTTTAAGGGCGTTCAGCTGTTCCTCACGCTCAACGCCTTCGGCGACAACGGCAACCTTCAAAAATTCCGCAATGTCAATAATCAGCTCAACAAGCCTCAGGCTTTTGCTGTCCGTAAGCATGTTGCGTATGAACTGCATGTCAAGCTTAAGCACGTCTATCGGGAAGGACGTAAGCATATTCAGCGATGAATAACCGCTGCCGAAGTCGTCCATTTCAATTTTGAAGCCGTGGCCGCGCAGTCTGTTCACAACCTCAATCAGGTTTTCGGCGTTGTCGGAATAAGCGGATTCGGTTATTTCAAGCAAAAGGTCGTCGGCGCCGAGCGAATAATCGTCACGCAGTCCCGTAAGCTTCGCTTCAAGCATAGGGTCAAAAACATCCACGCGTGAAACGTTTACGGAAACGGGCACGGTAACGCCGTACTGCTCGCGCCAAAGCTGAATTTGACGGGCGGTTTCGCACCATACATAATAGTCTACCTTGCTGATTAAGCCGTTGTGTTCAAACAACGGAATGAAGTCGCCGGGACTTATGAACCCAAGCTCAGGGTGAATCCACCTTACCAGCGCCTCGGCGCTTGTAAGCTTGGGAGCTTCGCCGCGGATGTCGTATTTCGGCTGGTAATACACCGTGAAATTACGGTCGTCAATCGCGCTCTGCATGTCGGCGATTAAACGTTCGCGGAAGATTGCGCGGTCGTAAAGCTCGCGGCTGTAACGCGCCGAAAGCGTGCCGAATTGTCCGCGTATGCTGTCGCAAACCGCTTTTGCGCGCCCGAACCATTTTTCCGGGTCGGAATCTTCGCCTTCGCATGAGTAAATTCCCGCGCGAAGGGTTACATTGCGCGCGCAGGTAAACTCACCGAGCTTTTCCTGAATATTCTGCAAAAAACCGTCGTACGATTCGCGTTGTTCAATAAATATAAAAAATATGTCGTTTTCACTTCGGCAGGCAATTCCGCGCTGCGCCGAAAGCATTTCGCCTATAAGCTCGCCGGCGCGCTTTAAAACACGGTCGCCTTCCTGTCTTCCGTACAGCTCGTTTATGAGGTTGAAACGGTTGATGTTCAGCACGATTGCGTCCATGGCGGTATTCATATGCGGCAGCATTCTGAGCATATACGCAAAAAAATAATCGCGCGTGTACAGCCCCGAAACCTTGTCGCGTTCGGTGGAGCGGATAATACTTTTATCCTCGCTCATCTCAATAATTCTTTCGCACCGCGCAAG
>DOUO01000101.1 GCA_003520555.1 Oscillospiraceae bacterium | reverse complement strand
GGAGTGCTCGGCATAATCAAGAAGGTTGGCTATCTGGCGCTTGTCGGCGTCGGCGTTGTGGTTGATTACCTCTTGACCTCGGCGCTTGCGCAAATCGGCATAAAATCGGGTATGCCGAACATCTTCGGGCTTATGGTAATTATCTGGCTGATTATAAATGAGCTGATATCAATCCTCGAAAACCTCGGCGAAATCGGCGTGCCAATGCCGCCCTTCCTTGTTTCCGCCATTAAAACGCTTAAAGGCAAGGTGGACGAATGAAGCCGAATTGCATTGATATTTCCACATGGCAAACAGAGGTTGACTTCAATAGGGTTAGGGCGGCCGGAGTAACCGCGGTAATCATCCGCGCCGGCTTCAGCACCGTCAAGGATAATCGATTTGAACAGCATTACAGCGGCGCAAGGGCTGCAGGCTTAAAAATCGGCGCGTATTGGTACAGCTACGCATACAGTGAATATGAGTCGGAACAGGAGGCAAAGGCATGCGCCAAAATCTTAAAAGGAAAAAGCCTTGATTTGCCTGTTTACTATGACATGGAGGAAAACGGTCAAATGTCGCTCGGCAAATCCGCGCTGACAAAAATCGCCGTAAGTTTTCTGGATACGCTAAAGGCCTGCGGCTTACGCACGGGGATTTACTCAAGCCCGAGCTGGTTTACTTCATGTCTGGATTATGACCTGTTAAGAGCAAGGTGCTCAATCTGGCTTGCGCATTGGGCTGACGCTCACAGCCGCGCTTGTGATATTTGGCAGTTCGGCGTAGGTAAGGTCAGCGGCGTCACGGGTGACTGCGACTGCAATCTTATTGAAAATATGTCGGTAATTTCGGAATGTAAAGAAAACACAAGGGGTTACGGCTTAAGTACCGTAAAGGATGTTCAGCAATGGTTGAACCAAGGCTTCGGCTTTGGTATTGCCGAGGACGGAATATACGGCAGTCAAACACGCCGCGCGCTGATAAAGGCTCTGCAAACATTGCTCAATAAGCAGTACGGCGCAAAACTTAAGGTTGACGGTGTATACGGCGCGTGCACCGCGCTTGCGGTTCGCAATCTCAAAAACGGTTCACACGGAAACACCGTCAGGGCATTGCAGGGATTTTTAATTTGCCGCGGTTATGACACCGGCGGATTTGACGGAATATTCGGAATTAAAACAGAGGCCGCTGTGCGTGATTTTCAGGTTTATCACGGCCTATACTGCGACGGAATAGCAGGCTCAGCCACTTTCGGCGAACTTTGCGGATAATTAATAATCGCTACAGCTTCTTTGAGTAAAGGCTAAGCCTGCTCAAAGAAGCAGCGCGCCTCAGTGCAAAATAACAAAAAATGATTCTTCATGACAAAATATGACATAGTGATAATATTTTACAATCAACTCACAGCGATTGGATTTGATTGAATTTGAAGTTGCTGTGAACAAAAAAGTTTTGTTTTTATGTCCTAAAATAACATTATTTGTCTTAGTTAATCAAACTCAATCACAATATTCTACACAATAAATAAAAATCAATTGAAAATAATTTATTTATTATACACTTTGCGAATTTACTTTTGTTTATATTTTTATTAAAATATATACATAAAATATACCAATAGGAAAGGAGAATGTCCAATGTCTGTAAAATATAAAGTAGTTATTACCGACCAGCAAAAGACAGTTAAAATTCCTAAAGGTCTCAGAATGCTTATTCGCAGAAGCTGCATTGCTGTCCTTCAAAACGAAAAGGTTGACACGGATACCCTGGTCAATGTTGTTTTTGTTGATAATCAGCGTATTTCAGAATTGAATAAAGCGTATTTCAGAAGTGACGAGGTTGTTCCCGGCCTTATTGTTAAGGAAGAAGACGGAGGTTCTATAGGATGTATTTTTATTTCCGTGGAGAAATCCGTTGAGCTTGCCGAACAGCATCTCCATACTCTTGAGTATGAAATCGGTTACACCGTTGTTCACGGCGTTCTTAAGCTTGTCGGCAATGAACCCGAAACCGAAGTTGATGAAACCCATCTGCGTGACCGTGGAGAGTACATAATGTACCTTTTGGGACTTCCCTCGTCCTCCGCTTACGCGCTGAATACTGAAAATTAACTTTATGACCGTTCTGCGTTTGCGGATCGGTCATTGCTTTTTGAGGTGTATACATGGAACATGATATATATTATTACCGCCTGCTTGCGGAAAAATATCCTACAGTCAGCTCGCTTTCGCGTGAAATAATTAACCTCAGCGCAATATTAAATCTTCCAAAAGGTACGGAACATTTTATGAGCGACCTTCACGGCGAGTACGAGGCGTTTTATCATATAGTAAACAACTGCTCGGGAGTTGTTCGTGAAAAGGTTGACATGCTTTACGGTAATAGCCTTACCGCGGCTCAGCGTTCGGAGCTGTGTATGCTCATTTACTATCCGAACGAAAAGCTTACAATGATAAAAAAGCAGGGAAAAAATACATCGAAATGGTACGGAGAAGTAATTAACAGAATGATTGTAATTGCCGCTTCTCTTTCATCAAAATATACGCGTTCAAAGGTTCGCAAAGCAATGCCGGCGGACTACGCCTACATAATAGACGAGCTCCTGCACGCTCAAAAGGATGAGGACAACAATCAAATCCGTTACCACCGTGAAATTTTAAATACAATAATTGAAATCGACGCTGACGGCTTTGTCTCCGCCATCGCGGGCTTAATAAAACGCCTTGCGGTTGACAGACTTCACATTGTCGGCGATATTTTCGACAGGGGAGAGTCCGCTGAAAAAATCGTCGATTTGCTCATGAAAATGCCTTCGCTTGACATCGAATGGGGTAACCACGACATCCTCTGGATGGGAGCGGCGGCAGGAAGCAACGCCTGCATTGCGAACGTCGTGCGCAACGCGGTTAAGTACAACACCGTGCGTACACTTGAAAACGGCTACGGCATAAGCCTGCGCAACCTTGCGCTTTACGCCGAAAAAACCTACGGCGGAAGTCCTATGGAGGCGGCGCTTAAGGCAATTGAGGTTATTCAGTTCAAGCTTGAGGGACATGTAATCCTGCGCCATCCCGAATATGAAATGAGCGACAGGCTTCTTCTTGACAAAATCAATCTTGAAAAAGGCACCGTTGTTTCCGACGGCGTTGAATATAAGCTTAACGACACTGATTTTCC
>DOUO01000014.1 GCA_003520555.1 Oscillospiraceae bacterium | reverse complement strand
CCTCCATGCAGTGGTATTCAAAATGGGTGGTGATGATGTCGGAATCCGGGTCATCCGCCGGGTGCTGGACGGGAGTGAAGTCGTACACCTCGTAAGCCGCCGGCACAACTACCATTCCGCCAGGGTGCTGACCGGTGGTGCGCTTTACGCCCGTACAGCCCTTTGCAAGGCGTTTAAGCTCAGCCTTATTGCGGCTGAGTCCGCGTTCCTCAAGATATTTTTTGGCAAAGCCGATTGCGGTTTTTTCGGCAACGGTCGAAATTGTGCCTGCCTTAAACACGTTGTTTTTACCGAACAGCTCTTCGGTATAGCGGTGGGATTTTGACTGGTATTCGCCGCTGAAATTAAGGTCGATATCAGGCACCTTGTCGCCCTTAAACCCAAGGAAGGTTTCAAACGGGATTTCGTGACCGTCACGATCCATAAGAGTTCCGCATTCGGGGCAGTCCTTAGGCGGAAGGTCAAAGCCGGAGCCCACGCTGCCGTCGGTGATGAATTCGCTGTGCTTGCATTTGGGACAAACATAATGCGGCGCAAGCGGATTAACCTCCGAGATACCGGACATTGTTGCCACAAAGCTTGAGCCGACGGAACCACGGCTTCCTACAAGATAACCGTGCGCCTCGCTGTCCGCAACAAGCTTTTGAGCTGTCATATAAAGTACGGAATAACCGTAGGTGGTGATTGAATTCAGCTCTTTTTCAAGCCGTTTCTGCACAATATCGGGAAGCGGGTCGCCGTATTTGTCCTTGGCGCGCTTCCATGTGATGTCAATAAGCTGCTCCTGCGCTCCTTCGATGTACGGCGGAAAAGTACCTTCGGGAATCGGGCGGATATTTTCGCACAGGTCGGCTATTTTATTCGGGTTGGTAACAACAACCTCGTATGCCTTTTCTCTGCCGAGCCATTCGAACTCCTTAAGCATTTCGGCGGTGGTGCGGAAATAAAGCGGAGCCTGGTTGTCGGCGTCCCTGAATTTCAGCGCCGCCTGCAAAATTTTGCGGTATTCGGCGCAGTGCGGGTCTATAAAGTGAACGTCGCAGGTCGCGCATACGGGCTTATTAAGCTCTTTTCCCAGCCTGATTATGGTTTTGTCGATTTCGCGCAGCTCCTGCACGTTTTTGAAAGTGCCGTTGCGGATTAAAAACGCGTTGTTGCCCGAGGGCTGGATTTCAAGATAATCGTAGAACGAAGCAATTGCCTTAAGCTCTCCCCACGGAGCGCCTTTTAAAATTGCTTTGTAAAGCTGGCCTTCACAACACGCCGAGCCGATTATCAAGCCCTCGCGCAGCTCGACAAGCTTGCTTTTGGGAATTCTGGGCTTTTTGTAGAAGGTGTTGAGATGGCTGTAGGAAATAAGCTTGTAAAGATTTTTAAGCCCTGTTTTATTCTTTGCAAGAATTATCTGATGATACGTCGGGAGCTTTTTAAAATCTCCGCCGGCTATTTTTGTATTGATTTCGCCTGAATTTGTTATTTTGTAATCGTCCTTAAGACGCGAACAAAGGCAGATAAAAATCTTTGCCAAAATTTCGGCGTCGTCGGTCGCGCGGTGGTGGTTAAACTTTCCGAGCCTCAGATAATTTGCCACGGTGTCAAGCTTTACGTTCTTGATGTCGGGCAAAATCGCGCGCGCGATTGCGACGGTGTCGATTGAAGTATAGTTATATTCACGGTTCATGTTTTGGCAGGCGCGGCGTATAAACGAGGTATCAAAGGGCGCGTTGTGCGCGACCAAAATATTATCGCCCGCGAAATCCAAAAACGCGGTAACCGCCTCGCTTTGCGACGGCGCGTCCTTAACCATTTCATCATTGATGCCGGTAAGCTCCGTGATTTTTTGCGGAATCGGCATTTCGGGATTGGCAAAGGTTGAAAAAATGTCGGTGATTTCACCGTTTACAACCTTGACCGCGCCGATTTCGGTGATTTTATCCTTTAACGGTGAAAGTCCCGTGGTTTCGATGTCAAAGCATATAAACGTGCCCTCAAAGCTTTCCGATTTTTCGCCCGTAACGGACTCGACCAAATCGTCGATAAAGTAGGCTTCCGTACCGTAAAGCACCTTTATTTCGCCGCCCGAATACGCAATGTCGTCAGCGGCGTGCATTGCGTCGGGAAACGCCTGCGCGACGCCGTGGTCGGTGATCGCGACAGCCTTGTGTCCCCACTTATACGCGCGCTTTACAAGCTCGCCCGCGGGTGTGAGCGCGTCCATCTGCGACATATTTGTATGCATGTGAAGCTCAACGCGCTTGGTTTCGGCTTTGTCAACAACCTTGATTTTTTCGGCTGTTCCGATTGCTCCGGCGTTCAGAACGACCTCCTTGATAAATTCGTCGTACTGAATTTTTCCCATTACCACAACGGTGCTGCCGGGCTTGAGCCCCTCAATCGGCTGTGTCGCTTTTATTCCGTCAAAAACCTTGACGGTTACGGAACCGGTGTAGTCGGTGATATCTATGGTAATAATGTTGTTTTTTCCGTTTTTGGTGGTGCGCTTTTCAACCTCAATTACGTCGCCCCACACAACAATTCCGTTTGCGCCGTCGGCAATTTGGCTGATGGGAACTATTGAGCCGCGTATGCTTCTGCCGTACAACGGGCGCACGGAGCTTTCAATAATCTGAGGCGTTTCAAACCTGCCTTCACGGATTTCGATTTCCGTGAGCGATTCACGGTGCTGACGTTCGCGTATTTGGTCGCTTACTTCCTCGTCAGCCCTGTAAAAATCAACAGCCTTTTGAAGCTGCTCGCGCTCCTGCTGTTTTTTTGCGCTTTCCATTACCTGCTTGTATTCTTCGCTGTTTTCGCTTGCCTCAACGTTACCGGTATATTTTATACTTACGTTCAGGTCAAATTCTTCAAAAATGTACTTTTGCAGGATTTCGTCAAAATGCTTGGCTTCAAGCAGCGCTTTGCCGCCGTTTTGAAGCGTGATAACAAGCACGCCGTCCGAATACGTGACCTCGGCGTTGTTAAGCGTGCCGTTTATGCTTGGAATTTCACGCTTAACCGCTGTGTACAGCTGCGGAAAACAGTCGGCTGTAAACAGCTTGCTGCCAAAATGCGGTTTAATGATTACCGAAGCGTTCAGCGCGGAGGAAAACAGCTTTTCCGCTTCAAACATCGCGGCGCGGTCGGCAACGAAATCAAAATCAACCCAAAGAGTGACAAGCCGCATTTCGTTATGTATATTGACCTTTGTTACCCTGCCCTGCGCAATTTGACCGTCAATTTGCGAGCCGCGCAAAAGCGGAGTAAAAAGTTCGCTGATTGTTTTCATATATTTCCTTCTCTTATTTCCTTCTCTGACGTGAAATTAAAGTTTATCAATTTCATCAATAAGGGCGTCAACAAGCTTGTCCTCGTCAACCTTGTAAAGCACCTCACCCTTTTTGAACACAAGACCGCAGCCGTCGCCGCCGGCAATTCCGATGTCGGCTTCCTTGGCTTCTCCGGGACCGTTGACCACACAGCCCATAACCGCGACCTTGATGTTTTTGGTGCAGCCGCGAAGCCGCTCCTCAACCTCGTTGGCAATGCCGACCAGGTCTATTCGGGTTCTGCCGCAGGTCGGGCAGGACACAAACTGCACGCCGTCCTTTTTTATGTCAAGCGCCTTTAGGATATCGTAGGCGGCGTAAACCTCGCGCACGGGGTCGGCGGTAAGTGAAACCCGGATTGTGTCGCCGATGCCGTGAAGCAGCAGCGAACCGATGCCGGCTGATGATTTTATTATTCCCATGCGCTCAGTACCCGCCTCCGTCACGCCCAGGTGCAGAGGATAATCGCACTGCTGCGCGGCAAGCTCATACGCCTGAATCATGGTTGAAACAGTTGAGCTTTTCATCGAGAGCACAATGTCGGTAAAGTCAAATTTTTCAAGAAGCGAAGCGTGATAAAGCGCGCTGTCGCAAAGCGCCTGCGGAGTGGGATGTCCGTATTTGGCGAGGATTTCTTTTTCAAGCGAACCGGAGTTAACGCCGATTCTGATTGGAATGTTGCGTTGACGGCAGGCGTCGGCAACCGCCTTTACCCTGTCGTCCGAGCCGATGTTGCCGGGGTTTATGCGGATTTTATCCACGCCGGCGGCGCAGGCTTCGAGCGCAAGCTTGTAATTAAAGTGAATGTCCGCGACAACGGGGACGCTTACCGCGTTTTTAAGCGCGGGAATAAGCTTTACCGCGTCCATGTCCGGAATCGCGGCGCGGATAATTCGGCAGCCCGCTTCTTCAAGCTGCTTTGCCTGCTTTACAGAGCCTTCTATATCTGTTGAGGGCACGTTGAGCATTGACTGAACGGAAACCTCCGCTCCGCCGCCAATGAGCACATTGCCCGCTTTTACCTGAATTTTGCTTGCCATATTTTCCTCCTACATTGTCGGGAAGGTTCCTGTTATGAGCTGAAAAACGTCCTTGACGGAAACCACCGCGATAAACAACAGCAGAATCGCAAGTCCTGCGCCGTTTACAATATACTCCACCTTGCGCGGTATCGGCTTGCGGAATATCGCCTCAATGAGCAGGAACACAAACCGTCCGCCGTCAAGCGCCGGGAACGGAAGCATGTTGACAATTCCCAGGTTTACGGTAATAAGCGCCATTATGCTCAGTATATTGAAAACAGCAATACCGAAGCCGCCGTTTTCGAGTCCGTCCGCCGCGACGGTTTCAACCGCCTTTGTTATGCCTACGGGGCCCGAAAGCTCGTTAAACGAAAACCTGCCCTGAACAAGCATTACAAGCGATTTCCACACCGAACGCGCCATCGTGAGCGTGCCGGTGAAGGTTTCTTCCATAATTGTACCGAAGTTTTTTTCCTTGGGCGTAACGTAAAAGTCCATCATTACGGAATATTTCTGCTCTTTTTTGGCGTTATCGTCTTTATAATATGTGTAAAAATGAACGTCCTTAAGCTCGGTTTCAGCGCCGCCGCGAACAACCCTGACGTCGCCTGTGTAGCGTATGCGTTCATCCTTTACCTCGATTTCGGGATATTTAAAATCCTTCGGCTTGCTAACCGCTGAGACCTTGTACAATTGGTCAATGCCGCTTTTCATGAGACTGTAAGCTTCGTCCTTGGTACCGGACGCGTTTATTTTTTGTGACACGGGAGCAAGTACGTTTTTATACAGCTCCGTGCTTTTTTCGTCTGAAAGCTTGTTATCGTTTACAAGCGAGGAATATGTGACCGTCAGCTTTTGCGCGCAGTCCTCGCGGTAGATTTCAAGGGATTTCGGGTCTACGTTTTTGTAGTTGAGGGTTTGTATCGCGAACTGCAAATCCTTGGCGTTAAAAATATTATAGCCGTCGATTGAAAGAATTTTGTCGCCCTCCTGCAGGCCGGAGCAAGCCGAAGCCGCGTTAGGGGCAAACTGGTCAATCGTGGTTGTGCCGAACTGAGGAGTGAAAAGCGTGAGGATAAACACAAAAAGAAGTCCTACCACGAAATTCATGAACGCGCCGGCAACGATAATTATCATTCGTTTCCATATTTTGGCGTTTACAAAGGCGCGAGGATTATCGCTTTCCTCGTCCTCGCCCTCCATTGAGCAGTAGCCGCCCACCGGAAAAAGCCTGAGCGAATACTGAGTTTCGCCCTTTTTGAAGCCGAAGATTTTCGGTCCCATGCCGAGCGCAAACTCGTTTACCTGAACGCCCGAGCGCTTGGCGGTGATAAAATGACCGAACTCATGCGCGAATATTATGAATTCAAACAGGAGAACTCCTATGATTATTAACGCGATTGTAATTAAAATTTGCATTTATACATCTCCATAAATTTATTCCGCAAACCCCGTCTACCCTTTGTTATACCCTGTCGGTTACGTATTTGCGAGCCAGGGCGTCAGCCTTAATAACGTCGTCAACGTTTTTCGGCGTGAAATTTTTTATGCTGTCAACAGCGCCGGAAACCAGCTCGCCGATTTCCAGAAACTTTATTTTGCCCTGACGGAACAAGGCGTTTGCCTCCTCGTTCGCTCCGTTGGCAATTGCGGTTGCCGCGCCGCCCGCTTTAAACGCTTTTTTGCAGGCGTTAAGGCATTTGAAGGTTTCATAATCGGGCTCATAAAAGCTGAGATTTCCGATTTGCGCCAGGTTAAGCTCACCCACGGGCGAAGGAACGCGGTGCGGATAAGTAACGGCGTACTGAATCGGAATTCGCATGTCGGGAAGTCCGAGCTGAGCGATAACCGAATTGTCGGTGAACTCAACCAGAGAATGGACAATGCTTTCGCGGTGAACCACGACGTCAATACGGTCGCAGTCAACGTCGAAAAGCCTGCCTGCCTCAATGATTTCAAGTCCCTTGTTCATCATGGTTGCCGAGTCAATTGTAATCTTTGCTCCCATGCTCCAGTTTGGATGATTTAACGCTTCCTGTACGGTTATGTTTTGCAAATCGGCTGTGGTTTTGCCGAAAAACGGACCGCCCGAAGCGGTTAAGATTAGCTTTTTAAGCGCCTTTTTTTCGGGCATTCCCTGAATACACTGGAAAACAGCGGAATGTTCGCTGTCAACGGGAAGCAGCCTGACGCCGTTTTCCCTGACGGCGTTTGTAACCAGGTCGCCGCCGGCAACAAGCGTTTCTTTATTCGCGAGGGCAATGTCCTTTTTTGCCCGAGCGGCGGCAATGGTAGGAAGCAATCCTACCATTCCCACAACAGAATTAAGCACAAGGTCGGCGCTTTTTATTTGAGCCGCGGCAATAAGGCCGTCCATGCCCGAAAGCACCCGTGTGCCCGTGTCATTGATATTCAGCTTCAGCTCCCTTGCCTTTTCTTCGTCAAAAACAACGGCAAGCTGAGGCTTGTATTTTCTTACCTGTTTTTCAAGCAGCTCAATATTTTTGGCGGCGGTAAGCGCGCATACGTTAAGTCCGAGCTTGTCGGCAACGTCAAGCGTTTGGGTGCCGATTGAGCCGGTTGAGCCTAATACAGAAATGTTTTCAGTCATAATTTACACCGCAGTAAGAAATGGAAGTATGATATTCACCGCAACAGCTACGGGAGCGGTGAAGATTATGCTGTCAAAACGGTCAAGGACTCCGCCGTGACCGGGGAAAAACGAACCGTAATCCTTGATATTGAGGTGGCGTTTGATAAGCGAAAAGCTTATGTCACCGAGGATTGAAACCACGGAATCAAGCAGCGCCAGGATTATGAGCGATGCAAAATTCACCGCGTAGTCGCGGATTATAAGCTGGAAAACAATGCCCATAATCAACGCGGAAACCAGGCAGAACACAAAGCCGCCTATAGCGCCCTCTACGGTCTTTTTGGGACTGATTTGAGGGCAAAGCCTGCGCTTGCCGAATTTTGAGCCGATGAAGTATCCGCCGCCGTCCGCCATCCACGGAAGCAGCAAAAGCATCGCAAAGAAAAAGCTCGGGCTTGCCTCGTTATTGACCGCCGTTGAAAAGGCGCTCATGCCGAAGGTGATAAGCACGGTGCCGCTTATTGCGTAGGTAAACGATGACAGCGTGAGCTTATTGTGCAGATAAATAAGCACTCCGAACGCCGCAATCAGAAACAAAACCGCCGTTATATACGCATACGGGGTAATAACCAGCATTGGGGTTAGCGCGGAAAACGCCACGCACGAAACCATTAGCGGTACGCACGAGGTAAGGCGCCTTGCGCTGAGGTATTCAATAACCATCATTCCCGACGCAATTCCCGCCATTATGCATGTAAGCGGGTGCCACAGCTCGGTTATTATCATCACAAATACCGCGGCGGGAATTCCTATTGCGGCCGTCATTAACCGTGGTCTTAATGAATTCATATTTCCTCTCCTCTTTATACTCCGCCGTATCTTCTGTTGCGCTGCGAGTATAATTTTAAAGCTTCATCCATATCGTCTGTGGTAAAGTCAGGCCACAGCTTGTTCATGATAACAAACTCCGTGTACGCCGACTGCCACAGCATAAAATTTGAAATACGGTATTCTCCGCTCGGTCGGATAATTAAATCGGGGTCAGGCTGACCTGCGGTGTAAAGGTAGCTTGACACAACGGCGCTGTCAATGCCGTCGCGTTCAAGCCTGCCGTTTTGAACGTCGTCGCAAATGTTTTTTATCGCGCGCACGATTTCATCGCGGCTGCCGTAATTCATGGCTATGTTAAGCACCATGCCGCTGCGCGAAGCCGAGCTTTCCTCGTTTTCAGTCATCAGCGCACGGAGCTCGGGACTAAAGCCGCTTTTGTCGCCGATAAAGCGTACAACGATGTCGTCGTCCTTAAAATCGCTCAGCGCTTCCTCAAGGTAGGACTTAAAAAGTCCCATAAGCGCGCCCACCTCGTCCTCGGGACGTTTCCAGTTTTCGGTGGAAAAGGCGTAAACCGTGAGGTATTTTATGCCGATATTTGAGCAGTAACGCGTAATTGTCCTGAAGGTTTTTGCGCCCTCGCGGTGGCCTGCCTTGCGCGGCAAGCCGCGGTTTTTTGCCCATCTGCCGTTGCCGTCCATTATTATTCCCACATGGACGGGCATAATTATTTCCGATAAATCCGAAGCGGATTTTTTATTCTTTCCGAATAATGCCATATCAGAGCTCCAAAATCTCCTTTTGCTTGTCAGCGGAGATTTTATCTGTCTTTTTGATGAATTTATCTGTTAAATCCTGAGTCTTTTTCTCGCCGAGCTTCAAATCGTCCTCGGTGAGCTCGCTCTTTTTCTTCATTGCCTTAAGCTTATCAATTGTGTCGCGGCGGACGTTGCGGATTTGAACCTTGCAGTCCTCGGCGATTTTCTGAACATCCTTAACGATTTCCTTACGTCTGTCCTCCGTAAGAGGCGGAAATACAAGTCGGATAAGCTTTCCGTCATTCATGGGGTTGATACCGATGTCGGACTTCTGGATACCCTTTTCAATTTGTCTGAGTATTGAAGCGTCCCACGGCTGAATCGTAAGGGTTCTGGCTTCCGTTACCGAAACCGCGGCAAGCTGGTTTACGGGCGTGGGAGTTCCGTAGTAATCAACCTTAACCTTGTCAAGCACGGCGGGGTTTGCCCTGCCCGCTCTTATTTCGGCGTATTCGGTGCAGAGGTGGTCAATGCGTCTTTCCATTCTTTCTTCCGCTTTTTTAAGCACTTCTTTCATATTTATGCCTCCTGATTTATATTTATTATCAAATTAATTACGCGTTGTTTGTAACAATGGTACCGATATTTTCACCGCAAACTGCCTTGAAAATGTTGTCGGGATTGTCAATGCTGAACACAAGAATAGGCAGGTCGTTGTCCTTGCAAAGCGCGGAAGCGGTGCTGTCCATTACCGCCAAATCCTTGCTTAAAACATCTGCAAAGGAAATTACGTCAAACTTCTTTGCGTCGGGATTGGTTTTGGGGTCGCTGTCGTAAACGCCGTCAACCATAGTCGCCTTCATGATTATATCGGCTTCAATTTCTACCGCGCGAAGCGAAGCCGCCGTGTCGGTGCTGAAAAACGGGTTTCCGGTGCCGCAGCCGAAAATAACCACTCTGCCCTTGTTTAAGTGGCTTACAGCCTTGTTGCGGATGTACGGCTCCGCAACCTGGCGCATTGAAATCGCGGTTTGAACCCTTACGTCGATTCCAAGCTGCTCAAGCGCGTCGGCTACGCCCAGGGCGTTGATTGTTGTGGCGAGCATTCCCATGTGGTCGGCTCTGGTTCTGTCCATATCTCCCGAGCTTCTGCCGCGCCAAAAGTTGCCGCCGCCTACTACAATTGCCACCTGAACGCCGTTGTCAACGCATTTTTTAATAGGCTCGCATATTTTTAAAACGGTGTCAAAATCAATTCCGTGCTTTTGCTCACCCGCAAGGCTTTCGCCCGAAAGCTTTAGGAGAATTCTCTTATATTTTGGTTGCATAACATAACACTCCATTGTATTTTATAGTTACTTTAATAATACTATATTATACCAATTTTGTAAAGTATTTTATTCAGTGATTTTCACTTTGCCGCGACGGAAGAATAATTGCGTCACGCGCGAACAGTCTTGAAACTCCGAAAGAATTATTACAACTTCATCTTGATTAATCTGAACAACAAGTGTATAATAAAAAACAAGTAAGTATAAGCAAGTGTTCAACCACTTTGCCGAAAGGAGATGATAACTTTGATACAAGTCAAAAACCTTACCAAAAAATACGGAAGCAAGACTGTTGTAAACGATATAACGTTTACCGCCGGGGACGGCGCAATCACGGGATTTATCGGGCACAACGGCGCGGGTAAGTCAACGACCATCAAAGCAATTACAGGCATTATAAAGCCGACGCAGGGCACGATTCTTATTAACGGAATTGACATCGCGAATGACGCGATAAACGCCAAGCGCCAATTCGGGTATGTTTCCGACAGCCCGGATTATTTTCTGCGGTTAACCGGACTGGAATATCTTAACTTCATGGCTGATATTTATGACGCTCCGGCTGAAAGCAGAGCGGAGTTTATTGAGGACTACGCCAAGCGTTTCGGCATTTACGATTCGCTGAACAACAAAATCCTGTCATATTCGCACGGCATGCGGCAAAAAATCATGATTATGGGAGCGTTGATTCACAATCCCTCCGTTTGGATTTTGGACGAGCCGATGACGGGACTTGACCCTCAGTCGGCGTTTGAGCTGAAGCAGATGATGCGTGAGCACGTTGAAAAAGGAAACTCCGTGTTTTTTTCCACTCATGTGCTTGAGGTTGCCGAAAAGCTCTGCGACGAGATTTGTATTATCAAAAACGGCGAGCTTCTGTACAGCGGCACTCTGGACGAGCTTAAAGCAACGCACAAATCTCAGGCGTCGCTTGAAAACATATTCCTTGAATTAACGGAAGCAAAAGAATAAACGGAGGTAAATAATATGGTTTTGGTAATTGTTTTTGCCATAGTCGGCATTTACAGCATTTTCACAGGCGTAAAAATTCTTCTCACCGGTCAACTGACCGTCAAAGAGGAAGCAAAGCTGAAAAGCTTTTCAAACAAAGGAAGCAGAACCTATAAGCTTGCTTATTCGGTATCAAGTATTCTCGGCGGTTTGCTTGTATTGGGATTAAGCGCGCTGAGCTTGCTTGAGGAGCAAAAAATATTGACAAATACCATGGTAATCAGGCTTGTTGTTCTGGGCGCAGCCGTTGCAACGGCAATAGGACTGATGCTTATCCGCAAAAAGTGCGAAAAGATGACCGATGATGAGTAACGCAAAAAAAGCAAGCGGCTTTTCAAAAGTCCGCAAGCTTATTACGGTATTACAAAAATGCAACGGTTCACAAGTCGCCGGAGGCAAAGACGCGCTTGTTTCACCCGGAGCCGTTAAGGCGCTGATTGTTTTCGGGCTGCTGTTTTCGGCAGGAGCCGTGTTTGCGTTGTTCTTCTTTATTGAGCCGTTTATCGCTCCTTTTTTGCCCGTGGCGGGGATTTTACAGGCAATTATGCTGATTGTGCTTTTGATTAGCTTTATATTATCCGTAAAAAACACTGTTAACGTGCTTTACTCCGCGGACGACCTGACGGCTTTGCTCCCCATGCCCTTTACCGCAGGTCAGATTGTAAGCGCAAAGCTGGCGGTCGTGTCTAAGTTTCCGGTCGGGCTGAGCCTGTTTTTAATAAACTCTGTCGGTCTGGGACTTGGTATACGCGCAGGCTTGGGAGCGGCGTTTATTATAGGAACATTGCTTTCAAGTATAATGATTCCCGTAACGGGTATAGCGCTTGCTGCCTTGTTGGTTGTAGTGGTTTTCAGAATATTCGGATTTATCCGCAACCGCGACATCACGGTGGTTCTCGGCGGAATTTTCACGCTTTTGCTTACGGGCTCTTACATCTTTTTAAATAATAAGCTCAGCAGAGGCAATCCCCAAGCCGCCGCGGCTGTTTTTTCAACTGTCGCGTCTGTTTCATCCGGATTTCCGAACATCGCGTATATGAGCAGTTTTATGTTTGAAGGCAACGTCGCGGGCTTGTTTATAGGCGTCGGAATAACAATCGCGGTAACCGCGCTTGCAATGCTTGCGGTAAAGCTGTTTTATTTCTCCACCGCTTTGTCAATGCAGAATACGGGTACAAGCAGGAAGGCGGTAAATATCAACTCGCTCGCCGGCCGCAAGTCCGGCGCGCTTAAGGCGCTTACGGCGTATGAGTCAAGAAACACAAGACGTAATCCCGCCTATATGGTTTACGGCTTTGCCATGACCTTTGTATGGCCGGCGTTGGTTATTTTACCGACTGTTCTCGGAAACAACCTTTTGTCCAACTTAAAGCCTCCCCTGAGCCTTACGTCCTCGGTAATCTGTGCTTTGTCATTCGCCGTTACGGCGTCGTGCTTTTCCTGCGGCTTCAACATACTTGCGGTATCCGCGTTTTCGCGCGAAGGCAGCGCTTTCAGCGCCATAAAATCACTGCCGATTGAATTTAAAGACTACTACAAAAGCAAACGAAACTTTGCAATGCTGATTTGCTCATTAGGCAGTGTGCTTTACATTTTAATTCTCGGCATTGTCTGCGTTGTTTCGGGATTTATCACTCCCGTAAACAGTTGGGTTATAGTTTACGCTGCCGGAATTTGTTTTCTGTTAAATCTGATTTTAATTAACTTAATGCTCCTGAAAAATTCAAGGAAACCTTATTTTGACTGGGACAGCGAAACGGAAATTTCAAGAAAACTAAGCTGGGTTAATATTACGGCGCTTGTTATCGGCGTTATCGCGCTTATAATTTTCTTTATTTCTCTTGCTTTTTCATCTGTTCCGGTTAAACCGGAAAGCGTACAAAACAGCACCGCCAATTATATTACGGTAGCTGTTACAGCCGTTGGTTCAACCGCGGTTATCATCGCGACGGCTGTTTTGGTAAACAGATTCGCAATAAAAAAGGCCGAGGCTAATATGGAAAAATTAAACGGTAAATAAAACAACAAGCGGACAGCCGAAGCTGTCCGCT